>DATJEM010000265.1:0-6999 GCA_035496615.1 Leptolyngbya sp. | reverse complement strand
CAGGATGTGCCGGAAGTGAAGCAGCAAGAAGCAGAAGCTTACCTGAAAGCGATGCTGGCTGCCCAGGAGAATTTTTATCGGCAGCACGGGCGATTTGCTCGGAGTCTGGAGGAATTAGAGCGATCGACGAACCTGATTTCTCAAAGCTACAGCTATGCTTACCGCTTACAGGTGGGAACCGATTCGGTGATCACTGCGGTATCGCGAGAGACAGACTTGAAAAGCTATGTGGGAAGCGTGATAGTGACACCATCGGGGACGTTAAGCGCCCTTTGTCAATCGCTTAAGCCATCGGTACAAGCTCCCGCAAAACCGAAACTGGCTAAAACCAGCCAGAAACTTGTTTGTCCAGCCCGATCGCAAAAGCTCTAATTGGCGGTTTGAATTGCAGCTTGAATTTGAGGAAAGGTTGTGAAAATAAAAATTGCAACGGTGATTACCGCTAATACGCCTTGAATGACGTTGCCAATCAGCGAACCGACCACAATACCAACTCCCGCTTTGATCGCGATCGTCAAGTCTTTACGGTAGAGAAATTCACCGACGATCGCGCCAATCAGAGGCCCCAAAAAGATACCAATGATGGGACCTAAAGGGCCGCCGATCGGCAACGTGGGCAAAAATCCGAGGAATCCGAGAACAAAGCCTACGATCGCCCCAATTTGTCCCCAGTTGCTTGCTCCTGCTTTTTTCGCCCCCCAGTAAGTGGCGAGAAAATCGATTCCCAAACTCATCAGAAAAACAACGACTCCAACAACGAGCGCCACGGTGACATCTGCAAATCCGCGAACCGCACCCCAAACGACGATCGCCGCGAGAATTACGCTCACGCCCGGAATGCCGGGAACCACTGCGCCAACGATTCCAACCAGCATGGCAATCACTAAGACACAATATAGAGCGACCATTCCAGCATCCTTTAAGTAAACGAGCGAAGTGAGATGAGTCTACGGTAGCGTATTGTGAGTGCAAGTTGAATCATCGCCAGTAGGGTTTTCCCTTCCAAAACACGCCCACAATCACACCCATAATCGACTCAAACCCCAGAGGTGGCGTGAGCAATTGTGGAAACACCGTTTCAGGTAGGAACGATCGTAGCCACAGCCATAAAGCAATACAAGGAATGAGCGCCCATAGGCTTGCATCCGTCAGCACAATCTGTCGAAACCAGCGCTCGATGATAGCGACTGCCAACGCTCCTACGCCGACCGCTACGCCGAAAGCAATTAGAAAGCTAAACGGCGAATTGAAAAGCTGGGCGATCGTGGGAAGGAGGGCTGGAATCCGAGCGAGTTGAAAAAATAGCCAATCAATCACGATCATGAAAACGATCGTGATGAGGGCAACTTGTAAAAGTTCAGTCCAGGGTAAGTATTTTAGGCGGCGCAGTGGATCGAACATGGAGTTTTGGTTTGAAAAAAGCTAGATTACAACGAGGAACTGAGGCACTGTTGTCGATCGTCCAACGTCAATTTGTAAGTTAGACCGAGATGCTTTATGAGACAGCGACATCGTATCCCAACTGTATTACATTATTTTGTTAGAGCAAGTTTGATTCTCGGTGTAGTTGCTCAGAACGCCTCTGCTCAGAATGCTGCTGCACCCTATGCTGCTGCACCATCGCTGCCGCAACCTTCGATCGTGGCATTTGACCCTGAAATGGTTCAGGAGGGAATGTGTACCCCGACCGAAAAGGGAATTACGGAGACAACCATTAGCCAGCAGGGATTGACTGAGCCGAGTTTGTGGCTCATTCGGGATCAGATCGTGTCTGAGAGCAAGTTTGGGAAACGATTGATTGATGGCTGGCTGGCGTGTCCGGGAACGGGCGAACCGAATCGAGTCGATCTGACCGTGAATACGCAGCTTTGGAGTTCGCTAGATTTTTTCGATCGCTTCGAGTTCATCAAAAAGTTTGGCACGGTTACAACCAGCTATGGCTACAATCTTCGAGTTTTTGCTCCAAGAGGAAAACTTTTAGCGGCGTATACGTGCAGCTTTGCGGCACAGGGTGCAGAATCGAATGAGATCGCCTGTACCTCGTTTGACCAGTTGGCAAAGACAAATTTCTGGTCGCCCATTAAATCGGCTGGCGGATTTTAGCCCAGAGCGTTCGATATTGCTCGATCGTGGTGTCGCTGATCGGCTTGAGAAATTCGCTGCGATCGAGGAGTTCTGGTTGGGGTGTGAGGAGCGAATTCTGCTGGAGCGCTTCTGGAAACGTCTTGGGGTCTAAAGTTGAAAGCATCGGGGAGGCAGCTTGGCTCAAAAGCGAGAGTTGCGGCGCGATCGCAGGTTGCCAGCAAAAATTGATCCATTGATTGAGCAATTGATTGAGCAAAGCCGTTTGAGCATTGGACTGGGCAGGGCGCACCCAGAGATCGGTAAACAATGCTGTGCCGGAATGGGGAAAAACCGCCGCGATCGTTGAATTGCGTTTCATTGCCTGCAAAACATCCGTAGACCAAGCCACAACCGCCCAAACATCATCCACTAATAGAGACTGCAACGAAGTATCAGAACTATAAACCAAAGCTTGACGATTTAAAGCTGTCAGTTCTGCTTCTAGGATTGGCACTTTGTTTAGATCGGCGGTGTTGTAGGATTGACCGAGTTTTTTTAGAGTTAGCCCGATCGTTTCTCGCGGTTGATCGAGGAGTGCAATTCGTCCGCGCAGATCCTCGCGCCACAGGTCTGCCCAATCTTGGGGCGGCTGAAGATTACGATCGCGAAAAATATCGGTGCGATAAGCAATCACGGTTGCACCCCAGCGATAAGGAGCGCCCCAAACTGGAGCATTGGGCTTTAAATTGCCTTGATTGTCGCGGCTGACGAGTTGCTTCCAGCGATCGGGCAATTGGTTCCAGAGTTGCCAAGTGTTTGGATCAAGGGGCTGAATCAAATTTTGACGAATCGCCACGGCAAGCCAATAGTCTCCCAGGGTGACTAAGTCGGCAACGGGTTCAGACGATCGATGAATAAAAGGCAGTCCCGGAGCGGATTGAGGTTTACCGTTTGTTGCTTTCCAAGCTTGCAGACGATTAAAAAGCGTTTGTAGCTGGCTTTCTGGTTTGAAATCTAGATTGACGTTTTGTAAGTCTTTGATTTGTTTGCGGAACTCATTGGGAAGCTGCACTGGAATCGAGTTTTTGAGCAAGCGGACTCGAAACGCAGCTTGATTGGCATTGCTACATCCGCTGAGTGTCGCTCCGAGGGCGGTCATTCCCAGTAAAAAGCTGCGTCGATCCATGTGTTCTAACTCTTGCGCTCTACGCCAAATCCGATCAAAGTCATTGCGGTAGGTGGGTGTCCCTCTTCCGGGCGTTGATAGGTGACGATCGTTCTCAGTCTGACATTCGATGAGATAAATCGCATCTGATCAACTGCAACCGATCTCCGGTAATGCGTGGTCATTTCCAATGTTTGACGCATCGGCTGATAGGTAAATCGACCCGCGATCGCACCGCCTTCAGAATACCCTTGATCGCGCAGATAAAAGCCTCGCAGTGCATCCTGATCGACTTCGGCAGCCGTGGGGATCGGGAGTTTTGGCGAGTTGGATTGGATCACTGCCGTATCCGGAACAAACAGTGCTTTGAGGCTCATGGACACCCGCTCACCTGTTTCTGAGACGGTATCAAACGCGATCGAAAATCCTGGAAATGCTTCTGGAGTGGGGCGAATCTCTAGATCTTTATTCGGCATCAAAAGTTTGTCTTTTTCGTCATCGCTGATCGGATTCACCTGAAACTCCGTGTAGGAGCGTTCAATTTCCCCGTTCTGCATATCGTGATAGATGCGCTCGGTTTTCCAAAGTCCAGAGCAAGCGTTGAAAAATTCTTGAAAGTCTAGCATGACAGTTTTGAGCGATGACCAGAGCAATTACAGCGATCTTAGAACTTTTTTGGGCGATCGCCTGAAAAGTAAAAAATTTGGCATTGTGGCGTGGCGAAGAGTTCGGATCTCAAGCTGAGGTAGCTCATAGAAACTTCGCGCGCGATCCAGCATAGTTAGGAAGTAGAACAGCCTAAGAGGTCAGCCATGACTCAGAAAACCTTAAATCTGAATTCAGCACCAGGGCATCAAGTCCTCGCTGCTGCCGGAAAGAAAATTTTACGACCGGGCGGCAAAGCGGCAACCCAACAGCTTTGGGAATGGGCGAACTTCAAATCGGGTGAAACGGTGCTGGAATTGGCGGCAAGCTTTGGTGAAAGCGCGATCGCGTTGGCAAAACAGTTTGGAGTGCGTGTGGTTGGAGTGGAAAAGAATCCAGAGAGTGTGGTTCGCGCTCGTGCGAATATCGACGCTGCTGGAGTCGCGGATTTGGTCGAAGTGATCGAAGGCGATATCTTTCAACTAGATGCCATTGCAGAGCAGTTTGATTATGTTTTAGCCGAAGCGATTTTGACGATGCAATCGCCGCCCGGTAAAGCGAAACTGTTACGCAGTATTCACGATCGCTTAAAGCCCGGAGGTCGATTTCTGTCTCATGAACTGCTGGTGATTAGCGATTCTTCGGGGGTTGACGGAGCCAATCGTGAAGCCGAAATTCATCGAGCTTTGGCACAATCAATTCGTGTGAATTCAACTCCTTTGACCGAAGCGCACTGGATCGAAGCTTGCAAAACGGCGGATCTTTCTGTATCGCAGCATCAAACAGGCGCAATGGGACTGCTGAATCCTGCTCGAATCGTGGCAGATGAAGGGTGGGGCAGTGCGGCAAAATTCTTTTGGAAAGTTCTGACTCAAGCGCAATTACGCCAGCGGATTTTATCCATGCGGCAGGTGTTTCAACAGTACAAATCAGAGCTAGGCTACATTGTTTTTGTTGCCGAGCGTCCATAAATCATTCATAACAATCATTCAGAGGAACAGATCATGGTGACAACTTCTACAAATCCTTCTGCTTTTACTGCTCAACTCAAAGAGTGGATCGACTACAGCAAACCAGGCGTGACTCGAAAAGCGATCGTCAAAGATGCCCACCCCCCGATCGCGCTGATGTGTCTGACGGCGGGAACCGAACTGTCTGAACATTCGGCTGCTCGAACGGTTTCCTTGATGGTGATTGAAGGACGCGGAACGTTCACCCTGGAAGGGCGCGAAATCGTGATGGAACCGGGTGTACTTATCTATATGCCTGCCCATACGCCTCACGCGCTTCGAGCAGAGGAGAATTTGGCGTTTCTGCATTTATAAATCGATCGAGCCTTGAGCAATCTTGTTTAGGGCTTGTCCATCGATCACGGTAACTTTGCCGCCTCGACGGTAAGACACGATCGCATGAAGCTGCTTAAACAATCGAACACATTCTTCGTAGGTAATGCCAATTCTGCGAGCAATGTAATAGTGAGACTGTAAATCAAGACAAACTTCGGGCTGAGTGATGTCGATCTGCTGCTCGATCGCAGTTTCTTGAATCAACCGAGCTAGCCGGACGATCGCGCGTTCTGAAACTAATCCATGCACCGTTTCATGAAGCTGTTGCAATCGGTGATTCAACACTGCCATCATTCTGAGCGCAATTTCTGGGGTTGCCTGAATTGCATTGAGTAAAGCTTCTCGCTTCACGGTTAGCACTTGCACTGAACCCTCTGCGATTACCATTGCAGGCGCGATCGAGTCACCAAACAAAGCAGGAGCCGCAAAAATCTCTCCAACATTCAAAGTGCGAAGAATGGTTTCTTTTCCTGTTGTCGCTGTTTTGACAACGCGCAGTCTTCCGTGAGCTAAGGCATACAATGTAGCAGGCAAGCGATCGCCCTCCTGCATGATCGTTTCCTCTGACTGATACTCCCGAATCTCGCTGTCAGGCTGCAATAGCGCCATCTGTTCTGGCTTGAGATCCGCAAAGATCGAAATGTTGGTCAGTTGCTCGATCGTGGCTTTCATTCCTCATCCTGTCATTGACTTGCAGGGCTGACCGAAGCCTTAGCTCAAGAGATCAATCCCGCTTCATCTAGAGATTGTACAATGTCAAACTCAACGTCAACCTCAACGTCAACCTCAACTGTCTCGTCTGCTCAACCCGTTCGTCTCTCCGGTTCACAGCGTTGGTATCGTCCAACGTTTTCGCCAGAACACGGGGTTTATGTGGTGCTGTGTGTCTCTTTTTTGACGGGTGCCGCAGCAGCACAAGATTGGACGTGGGCAACGACTTTAGCCTTGTTCTGTGCATTCTGTGGATTTCAGGCAGAACATCCCTGGATACTGCAAATTAAACAGCGAAAAAGCTTAAAACTGCGCTTTTGTCTCTGGGGGAGCCTTTATTCGATCGCGGCACTGTTGATCGCAGCATGGCTTTTCCTCAGTGCCCCATTGCTGTTATGGATTTATGCAGGCGCGATCGTCGCATTGCTCATTGATGCCGTTTCGGTGTGGCATCGAGAACAGAAATCTATCTTCAATGAAGTGATTACCTTTGCGGCGGTGTGCTTGTCGGCTCCGTTTGCTTTCATGGCGACGACTGGAACCTTTTCTTTCACGATCGTCGGGCTGTGGCTTCTGAATACTTTGTTCTTCTCTAGCACGATCTTTCTGGTCAAGTTCCGCAAGTCAAAAATACCTTCGATTGTTCCGAGCATTTTGTATCACGCGATCGCGACGTTGATTGTGATTGCGCTGTGGAACTTCGGCTGGCTCACGACGGTCACGGCTGCGGCGTTTGGGATTGCGTTGATTAAATTAGCGATCGTTCTCATTCGACAAAACTGGTATCGCACCACGCCAATTCAGTCGATCGCGGCACTGGAAACTGGCACATCTTTCCTATTTTTGCTCATCACAGCGTTCTCTCTGCTCCCTGCGCGGCTGCCACTTTGAAAGTATTTTAGTCAAGCGGATTCAGAGGAATCCGCTTTCGTTTTTGGGGTGTATCCTCCGTAAAAAGCGTAGAATTCTCGACAGAAATGCTACCGATTTGTGACAATTTTGTGGCAATCCTCATCTGAGTGATGACTCATTCATTCTAAAAGGCGATCGCACCCTATTTTGCTTGCT
>DATJEM010000264.1:0-5842 GCA_035496615.1 Leptolyngbya sp. | reverse complement strand
CGCTGATGTATCAAACTTACGTAGACTCCAAATCCCAAGAATGGTTTGACTATCACAATCATGTTTCGGATTGGGAGACTCAGCGCTATTTGAAGTTCTTTTAATGTCGAGTTTGGTCTGCCCAGGGTGTAAGAACGGCTGAAAGCCACTTCAAGCCGCAGTCGATCGCAAGCCCAATGAATCCAATCAGCAGAATACAGAACAAGACTTTCTCGGTTTGTAAAAAGCGCTGTGCCTGAATGATTCTAAATCCCAACCCCGTCTGGGCAGCAACCAACTCAGCAATCACCAGGTAGTTCCATGCTCCCGAAATATTGACTCGCAAGGTATCTAACACGCTCGGAAACGTTGCCGGAACAATCACCCGAAACAAGACATCTCGCCGCGTTGCCCCCAAAGTGTACGCCACATTGATCATTTCATTCGGAATAAACTTCACCGCATCCGCGATCATGATGGCGTTGTACAACACAACCCCCAGCGTAATGATCAGAATCTTTGATGGTTCGCCGAGTCCAACCCAAATCACGATCAGTGGCACAAATGCAGTCACAGGCATATATCGCACCGTTCCTACAAAGGGCGCGAAGAGACTGTTCATACTATAAAACGTACCCATTGCGATTCCCATCGGCACGCCAATCACCGCAGCCGCAACAAATCCGGCTAACACCCGACCACAACTGATTACCACATCTGCCATCAGATCGTTGTTGGCAAACATAGTGATTCCAGCTTGCACAACCGCAGTCGGTGTCGGCAAAAACATCGGCGGGACAAGTTCAGCGTAACTGACGATCGACCACAGCAACAGCGGAATTGCCAACGATACAGCCACAATCAAAGCTGCTAGTCGTCGCGAAAATCCCTGACGAATGCTCCAAAACATGGAGGGTTTGAGATATTTATACTGTCGATCGACCGTTTGCGAGGAACTGATTGCAGGAGACATTAGGGTTAGTCCTTTGATGGATCTTTGAGGGAGCTTTGATAAATCTTCTGATAAATCTTTGATAGATATGACGGTAGCGTCATCAATCAATGACATCCTCTAGTCTATGCAGACTGTTTCGTTTTTTTGTATTCAAAGCTACTGGTCTCAATAAATCCACTCGTTCTGATGAATTATGTAGCCAAATTGACACAATGAACTGTTGAAATCAATTTAACTGATGGAGATACGCTGATTCCGTCGCCCAGTTTTGGAAACCCAACGATGCTCAATACCCGATCGCAAGCGTTACGAGGGCAGGCTGTTGCGCTCGATCTCGCTGTTACTTCCACTCCCGCCAAACTTGAGGTTCGTGGACTGTCCAAATCTTTTGCAGTTCAGAACAGCTTGATGTCGGTACTAGAAGATATTAATCTTCAGCTTTCTGCAAGAGAATTTGTGTGCTTGGTCGGGGCATCAGGATGTGGCAAATCGACATTGCTTAACATCGTGGCAGGATTGGCAACTCCTTCATCGGGTAGCATTTGGGTAGATGGGCGAACGGTAACTGGACCAGGCTCCGATCGCGGGATGGTTTTTCAACACTACACGCTCTATCCCTGGCTCACGGTTTCTCAGAACATTGCATTTGGCTTGAAGCTTCGCCAATTGCCTAAAGCTGAACAGCGCGATCGCGTGGATTACTACCTCAATGTGGTTGGGTTAACTCAGTTTGCCAAGTCTTACCCCAAACAGCTTTCTGGCGGAATGAAGCAGCGAGTTGCGATCGCACGGGCACTTGCAAACGAACCTGCTGTCCTGCTGATGGATGAACCCTTTGGGGCACTAGATGCACAAACCAAAGAACAAATGCAGCAGTTTTTGTTAGAGCTTTGGGAGCAAACTCATGTCACTGTGTTGATGATTACTCATGATGTTGAAGAGGCAATTTTTCTATCACAGCGAGTGTATGTGATGAGTGCCCGTCCTGGACGGATGAAGCTCGAAGTTCCGATCAATTTGCCAGAACATCGAGATTTAGAAATGAAGCTGTCGGCTGAGTTTGTTGAAATCAAGCGGCAAATTTTGCACTCGCTGCGCGAACAATAAGATCACAGCCTCCCATAGCCGTCTTATCAAACCGCTGATTCCTGCTTGCGTCTTGATGGGGATGACTTAGAACTGCCCTTGCCACCGAACTTTGAAGTCACCGCTTCGATCTGCTGTCCATTGTTTGAAGTAGTTATCGGAGGGGTTCCGGTTACAGGGACTTTGCTGCCTTGAATCAATCACACCGATCGCAGATCAAACAAAACCGTGTTCTGAAATACTTTCTTTCTGTTGCGATGTGGTAAAAGTAGTAAATTCAGCGATTGGGAATGTGCGATCGAATCTACATCACTTAATCATTGTTCATAATCATTGTTCAATCCAAAAAATATATCGCTTCTAGGGTTCCGATTTAGCCTGGACAGTCTCTAAGATAGTTCACAAGGCGAATGACTGGTCCGAGAGAAGCAAACTGTTTAGCGAAGATGCAACACAGTCACACGGCGGGATAAAAGCCCGGGAGAGACGATCAACAGCGGTAGCCTGTTGCGCCTCTTTCGGGTTTTTTCAGTTCTTAGCGTTTACGTTCTCGAAGGAGTTTTCACATGATCAAATCTCGTTTTGTTCGATCGATCGCGTTTGCTTTAATTGCACTATTTTGGATTGTTGCTTGTTCTCCTCAAGCCGCGAATAACCCTGCGAACAACACTGCGACAAATACTGCTGCTCAACCGTTGTCTGTTTCTACAAATCCCTGGTCTGGCTATTCAGGTCATCATGTTGCTGTCAAAAAAGACTTCTATAAGCAAGCGGGACTGAATATTGAAGACACCCTCTTTCAGTCGAACACCGAGCAAATCACTGCGTTTTTATCTGGCAAAACGGATCTCGCCTGGCTAACAGCAGGTGATGTGATTCAAATGGCTGGCAAAGATCCAAACCTCAAGATCATCTATCTCTGTGACTACTCCAATGGCTCGGATGGCATCATTGGGCGAGGGATTAAAACCGCAACGGACTTGAAGGGTAAAACGCTTGCTCGCGAAGATGTGCTATTTGAGAAAGTTTTGCTGAGAGCTTACCTTGAAACAGGGGGAATGACCGAAAAAGACATTAAAACCCTGGATCTGCCTGCGCCTGATGCTGCAACTGCATTTAGCGCTAAACGAGTCGATGCTGCTGTGACTTATGAACCATTCTTAACGAAGGCAGCGAAAGAAGGCGGCGGCGAGGTTATTTTTAGTTCTAAAGGGACGAATTTGATTGCAGATGTTTTAGTCACCCGCCCTAAACTGATCGCCGATCGCAGAGCCGATTTGCTCTCATTTCTCAAAGCAGCGAATCAAGGGATTACCTTGCTAAAAGCAGGCGATAAAGATGCGATCGATTTGGCAGCCAATCGTCTGGGCATCAAGCCTGAAGAATTGCGCGAACAACTGACTGGCATCACGCTGTTCGACATCGAAGGCAACAAAACGATCGGCTTTAATCCTGAGAATCCCAACAACGCAATCAAGAGTTTTGAACTGGTTTCAAAGGCAGCTTATGACTTCAAAGTTGTTCCGCAACCCCTGGATGTCAAGTCGCTCTACGATGACTCTCTTATCAAATCTCTTTAGGAAGGATCAATCATGATTACCGCATCACCCTCACTCAATCTGTCCTGGCAATTTGGGTGCGTGAGCGCAAATTGAGCAGGATGCACGATCGTGCAAATCACAAAAATATGACTCAATCATGGAATCGCGATTGTTCAAAATGCCTCAACTGCATGGCAAAGTAGCATTAATCATCGGAGTTGGATTGAGCATTGGTCGATCGGTGGTGCGATGGTTGAAACAATTATTGGACAGTCTGAAGTAGCTGCTCTGATGTTGTGATCCAACCGATCGCACCATTTTCTGCTAACAGAACTGCGATCGCGGCTTCATGTGCAGCGACATCAAAGGCTGCACAGCAGTCCTCTAGCAATAATGAATAAAATCCTAAATCATTCGCTTGGCGGTAAGTGCCTAATACGCAGCACTCGGTTGTTACTCCGGTGATCAGTAAATGAGTGATGTTGCGATCGCGCAATTGCTGCTCCAGCAAAGTTCCAACAAACGCCGATTGAGCAGGTTTATCTAACTCCCAGTCGGCTGCTTGGGGGGCAAGTTCTGAAATGATTTCAGTTCCGGCTTCTCCCTGAATCAGAAATCGCCCTTGTTTGCCCCTGCTACCGACCGGATACCCTGCATTCATGTAGCGCAGTTGCTTGCTGAAAGAGAGGTCAGACAAATTCGGTTTGTGACTTTCGCGGGTGTAAATGATCCACAGTCCTTGTCTGCGTGCCCAATCGAGAACTTGCTGCAACCGGGGAATCATTGTTTGTATCATCGATACATCCGCCTTCAAGTTGAAGCTGCAAAAACCGAATCGATCGCAGAAATCAACCTGCATATCAATCACTAGCAGTGCCGTTTGTGCCAAGACGATCTCAAACGGATGCTGGCGAGTGGAGATCATCTGTTTGACGAATGGCTGATTCATAAGCAACGACTTGACAAGCATTAACTTGGACAAACTGAGATAGGGGCGCTCAGGTTCGGAATCAAAGCTGCTTCAAAGCCACATCTGGTGGCGATGAATTATTTCAGCGATCGTGAGTCTTTAGAGAATTTGTACCGACTCATAAAAGCGTCTGAGAATCGCCGTAATTTTCGCTCCGTATTGGGGATCGGCTGACCACCGCCCCGTCAATTGCTCCACCAGCGGCGCAATTCCGCGAGTCACAAATCGAAACCGGGGGGCAACCACATCCTGCACCAGCGGTTCCGTACTCGCATAAGCCTTCAGCAATTGAATGTGCGCTCTTACGCCAATCTGAGCATTGGGAAAGCTTGCGCCTTCAGGGCCGCCGCCCACATCCCCTAGCCCTGCAAAATTGTTCTGGGTCGGCTTGATTTCTCCCCCAAACCGCAAATAGTTCGTTTCCAATAGCATTTGGCTAAAGGCGATATCATAGTTCACCCCTTCGATCGAGCCTTCGCTGCGATACAAATCCGCAATCTGCGAAAACTGCGAAACGGCTGCATCATTGTTGCTCTTGAGAAACATCAATAGCTGCACAGAAGAGGTATTGCCATTGCCCATAATGCGATCGAGCGCACCAGGACAAACTTTAAGAATTGATCGGAGCAACACGGTTCGAGTTTGAGCGTCCCAACCTACAGAGATCGTAAAGTCTCGCAGATCCACCGCTTTGACAAACACAACTTGACGATAATTTAAGCGGCGAATGTTTGGGGCTTTGGTCAAATCTATGCCCAATCGATCGACGAGATCAATCGGAATATAAGCATTGCCGCTGACCAAAATGCCTTTTTCTCCATACTGCTGTCCGTTGATACTGACATCAATTTCTGGATAAATATCCGCAGCCGGGGGTAAAGTCGTCCCTCGCACCCACGCCACTAAGCCATCCGCTATTCCCTGCGCCACGTCGCGCCGCTGATTTTGAATGATAAATCGATCGTCGGGATTGGTCAAAAATCCGATCGTCATCAGCAGCGATCCACAAGTGATCTGGCGCGTAAACGGTAAGCTTCCGAGTCCCGTATCGGTATCTGGCTTTGCGCCTCGGCTCGGCAACTGGGGAACACGGCGAATCAGCGCCAGCAGTAATTGGTCGGCATTGCGACGACGCTGATCATTGTTGGCAATATAATAAACCGTCGCGCCGCGCACCGCTGGATTGGTAAAGGCATCCGCTCGGATTTCGATCGCTACATCATCCGGACGATCGCGGGCATTGATCCAATCGATCGCTTGTGAAGCACTCAGGGAATCGGGCACAGATAAGACTTCGACTCCGCGCGATCG
>DATJEM010000263.1:0-6762 GCA_035496615.1 Leptolyngbya sp. | reverse complement strand
CAAAGCCAAAGAATTTATTTTGGCACGCGGCGGCATCACTAAAACTCGAATTTTTACCAAGTTCCATTTAGCCCTGATTGGCTGCTTTGATTGGCGCGGCATTCCGTCGATTCCAGCATGGCTGATGTTGTTGCCATCCTTAAAGGTCGAAATTCCCAATCCGTTTGGTTCTGAACCTTTACTGTCTGGACATACTCTCAGCATTTACGAAATGTCGAGCTGGGCGCGGGGCAGCACAGTGCCATTGCTAATTGCGTTCGATCGTAAGCCCGTTTTCATCACTGATCCAATGTTCACGCTGGATGAACTTTACGTCGAAGGGATTCGCTACGCTCCGATCGAACTGCCCAGAAAATTCGACTGGACAGACCTCTTTTTGGATCTCGATCGAGCCTTCAAATTTGCAGAAGATTGGAATCTGGTTCCCTTGCGCGAAGCAGGGATCAAAGCAGCGGAAAAATGGATTCTCGAACGCCAAGAAGCAACCGGAGACTGGGGCGGAATTATTCCCGCGATGCTAAATTCTCTCATTGCGCTCCGCTGTTTGGGCTATGACGCAAATGATCCCTTTGTTGCCAGAGGACTAACGGCGATCGACAACTTCGCGATCGAAGACGAACAACACTACAAGATTCAGCCTTGCGTCTCTCCAGTTTGGGATACTGGGCTAGTGGTGCGATCGCTGATCGAATCCGGCGTTTCTCCCTCCGATCCAGCGCTCATCAAAGCGGGTGACTGGCTGCTAGAAAAACAAATCCTTAGCTATGGAGATTGGGCAGTCAAAAATACCGAAGGCACACCAGGCGCATGGGCGTTTGAGTTTGACAACCGATTCTATCCTGATGTTGATGATTCTGCGGTCGTCGTGATGGCGCTTGATCTGATCCAGATGCCGAATCAAGCTTTAAAACAACAAGCCATCAAACGGTGCATCAAGTGGATCAGCACCATGCAATGCAAACCTGGAGGGTGGGCAGCGTTTGATCTCGATAATGATCAAGAGTGGCTGAACGCAATGCCTTACGGGGATCTCAAAGCGATGATTGATCCTAATACCGCAGATGTTACCGCTCGCGTTTTAGAAATGCTGGGTCAACTACGATCGAGCGATTCAAAAGGGGTTGATGCTTTGACTCCAGACCGACTCGATCGCGCTTTAGCTTATCTGACTCGCGAACAAGAAGCCGACGGTTCCTGGTTTGGACGGTGGGGCGTGAACTACATCTATGGAACTAGCGGTGTTCTAGCAGCACTGGCGAAAGTTGCTCCAAACACGCATCGAAATAGCATTCAGCGGGGAGCAAGTTGGCTCGTGCGATCGCAGAATCCAGATGGCGGTTGGGGTGAAACTTGTGAAAGCTACAAAGATGCAGCACTCAAGGGCAAAGGTGAAAGTACCGCATCTCAGACCGCTTGGGCGCTGATTGGACTGTTGGCGGCAGGAGAGGGAACCGGAGACTATAGCTGGGAGGCGATCGACAAAGGCATCGCTTACTTACTTCAAACTCAGCACAATGGAACTTGGAACGAAGACTTATTTACAGGAACCGGATTTCCGGGACATTTCTATCTGAAATACCATCTGTATCAGCAGCACTTTCCGCTGACCGCATTGGGACGATACCAAACGAGCCTAAAACAACGATCGACGCTAAAAGTTCCACTGAATATGCAGATGAAAGAAGCTGTTTTAGAGATAGATTCTTAGAGAGTTTGTTGAAGTGTCTCTGTGTTGGATTGAACAATGTGTTGAATTAAAGTGTTGAATTAAACAATGTCTGATTACACGCCCCACATTCGAGAACTAATGCGATCGCGTCAAATTGCGACCTTTCGCCAACTGCGCGATCGCACTGGGATCTCTGAAAAACAACTGCTCAAACTACGGCGCGGACAGCTTCAACAACTTCGATTAGAAACATTCATTCAATTTGCCGCAGGCTTACAACTGCCCTTAACTGAACTGCTTTCAGGATTCGATCTTGTGCCATCGAACCCCCTTCAGACCGAGTACGATCGTCTACAAACACAGTTGATCGAACAGCGCGAAACTCTATTTCAAGACTTTCAACAATCGAGCCTACAAACCTTAGAACCGTGGCTCTTACAATGGTCTGCGGCAGCTTTTGCGGCACAACAAAACCCGCAAGCGCCTGCCGTAAAGCTTTTACCGCTAATGCGTCCGATCGAACAACTTTTACAACAATGGGGCATTGAGCCAACTGCGATCGTCGGTTCCGAAATTCCTTACGATCCCCAGCAGCATCAGCTAATGGGCGGTATGGCTGAACCAGGAGACTTGGTTCGGGTGAGATATTCGGGCTATCGACAGTTCGATCGACTGCTATATCGCGCTAAAGTTAGCCCGGTTTACCCATGAGCAAACCCGATCGAACCCCGCGGGCAAACCTGAAACACTCGGAAGATAGACTTTGCGATCGCTCCCTTCCTTCCTGCGACCGATGCTACCCTTGCAGAAATTTGGTCAACTAAGACAAGAAACCATGAAATGGAGAAGAATTGGAATGCGTAAATTAAATATCGGTTTATCTGACGAACAGCGCCAGGGCGTTTGCGAACTGTTAAATCGCGACCTAGCCGACGAAAACTTATTGTTGATTAAAACGAAAAAATATCATTGGGATGTCACTGGACCCGAATTTCGATCGCTGCACCAAATTTGGGAAGAGCAGTACACAGTCTTAAGCGAATCGATCGATCAGATTGCTGAAAGAATCCGCGCTCTGGGTGAGTATCCAGTTGGAACGGCTAAGGGATTTATTGAGTATTCTTCGATCCAAGAAAGTACATCTGACGTGCCGTCTTCCTCAACGATGGTCGAAAACCTGGTAGCAGACCACGAAACCATCATTCGTAACCTGCGCGAACACATTGATCAGTGTTCTGAGAAGTTTCATGATGAAGGAACGGCTGATTTTCTCACTGGCAAGATGGAAGAGCATGAAGAAATGGCATGGATGTTGCGCTCCTTCATCCAGGGCAAGCGAGTTGAGTCTGATAGCCAAGTGCCGAGCGAAGTAAAATTTCCCGCAGGCGCAGCAAAGTAAGCCGAGTTGAATTTGGGATAGATAGGATTGAGCGATCGTCAAAATCGCTCAGTCTTTTTTGTCAGACTGCTCCAGGCTCTCCTAAAACTGTACCCAAATCTGTTCGGGTAGCTTGCGATTTTCCAACTGTTGATTGAGATAATCCGCAGTTGCACGCCCCGCATGAAACGCATTTTCGACCCGATTTCCGACACACCAATCTCCCGTGCAGATCAAAGGTGCAGACGTATTTGCGGCGAGATATTTCTGAGCAAGTGGCTCGATCGGGAACGCATACCGCCAGCGATGAACTTGCAGCACTTCAGGGCTAGAAAACCATTGCTCTGTTAGTTCTGCCGCTCGCTCCAAAAGCCGCTCTCCGACTTGCTGAAGATCTGACTCATCTAGATATTGAGTTGCAAATCTGGCATTGCTTTGAATGACGAGTGCAGGCTGTACCGGATCAATCTGCTTTGTGCTGTCGATTCCAATCCATCCCAAATCAGGATCAAACGGACAAACGATCGCTTTCCAGTCTAGTTTTTTGACTTCAGCCTGTTGCTCCGTGGGATAGACTGCGATCGTGCTGATACAAGGCGAATACCGGATCGATTTCAGTTGCGCCACAAAAGCGGGATCAATAGATTCACAAACAACTGCCGCTTGAGGCGCAGGAATCGCAACGACGATCGCGTTTGCCGAAATCATTTCCCCCGATTCACAGTGCAACTGCCAACCGCTGCATGCCTCAATTCGCTCCACCCGGTGATTCAGTCGCAGCGTCAACCCGATCGACAGAAATTTCGCGATCGCGCTAATTCCGTTTGGCGTTGCATAACAAGGGGTGTAGTGCTGAGGGGGCTGAATTTGTCCTAATTCATCCAACTCATAAATTCCATCTGTCCAAACTCGGATCACTCTGCGATCGACAAGCTGATCTAATAATCGCTGAAATTCAGGCGACTTTGATTTGAGGTAACAAACTCCATGATCCGCATGCGTTCCTTGTAGGCGGCGCGTTGCCATGCGTCCACCTAGTCCCCGCGATTTATCTACCACTACCACTTTATAACCCGCTTGGTGCAGCGATTGGGCACAGGTCAAGCCCGCCATCCCTGCACCAACGATTGCGATATCAAACTGTGAATCGAGCATAACTTTATAATAATGGTGAAACAGAATTATCCGCTGCGCTGTCTCCACCCCTATGTAGAATGAAGTTTGATGCCGCATCAGGAGGAAGATCCCCAGTGGACGAATTTAGAACCGCTTTGGAATTGGCGACAGATGATGAACTGCGTGAACTCACTGATATTTTATTTCGTCCAAAGTTCAACCCGCTGGATTATGTCAATGCTCCTGATCCGATCGAACTCCAGAGTCAAGATCGAGAAGACTGGCTCGACGCGATCGACGATCGATTTCGCTTTCTGGCAGCCGATGGGATCACAGTTCTTCGCCGTAAGACTGAACAGGTGACGTATCGCCAAGTGTTGATCCAGGTGTGTCGATATCTGAAGTTGCCTTATCAAGGGAGAATGTCAACAACAGACCTAGAAGCGGAAATCTTCCTGAGTTTATTAAATCGCGCTTGGAAGCAACTGCCTGTCGCCGATCGAACCGCTTTGACTCAGCGAATTCAAAGTACGCTATCCGAAACGAGCTTTGTAGAAGCGTTGCCCTTGGCTTTGCAGAAAAATCCGATGTCGCTCGTGATGAAAGGCGGCAGCGCTTTGGCAGTGAGTACCGTCGTCAGACCGTTGTTGTTAGAACACATTGCGCGCCAGTTTGCCCTTCAGTTTGCGCGTTATCAGGTGGCACAACAGACGATCGCACAAGGTAGTATTGCGGCAGCAACCCAAGTTCAAACGCAAGTCTCAGTGCAGTTAGCGCGGCGCGGAATGACGATGGCAACGGCGCGATATGGGGCGACTCGTGCGGCGTTTGCGTTTGTCGGCTCGGCTCTATGGGCTTGGTTTTTGGCGGATTTGGGCTGGAGAGCGATCGCGACGAATTACGGGCGAGTGATCCCTACTATTTTTGCCCTGGCTCAAATTCGGTTGACCCGATCGGATTGTTTTGAACCTGTTTAGCCGAGGATAGAATTGCATCAGCTACGCCTTCAATCCCATCTTGATCCGGCTTTACGACGGCATTGGTTTCTGGTTCAGATCGGATTATTTTTGCTGCCGTTTAGCGCCTTTCTGGGATGCACACCGATTTTAGTGGCAGCGATCGGCGTTTGGCGACAGAGATTTTCGGTGCTGAGTCGAGAACCTGTGAATCGCGGTTTTGCGGCGTTGAGTGTGATCCTGATCGGGTCGGCTGTGTTTGCCGTCGATCGGGCGAATGCGTTTCTTGGTTTATTCAATTTTCTGCCGTTCTTTTTTGCTTTTGCCGCTCTGAGTGAACTGATTCAGTCTCCAAAACAATGGACTCAAATCGCTTGGATTTTAGTCCTGACTTCGATTCCAGTCACGCTCATTGGATTTCTACAGTTATTCAACTTCGGGGGAGCGCCATCGCTGCTGTGGGGATTGATCGAATGGACGATCGCGCCGGGGGGTGAACCGCTGGGTCGAATGTCGTCCGTGTTTACCTATGCGAATGTGTTGGCGACGTATTATGCGATCGTCTTTATTCTCGGTTTGGGCTTGTGGCTGGAAGAACGCCAATTATTTTTGGGCGGAATTCTTTTGTTTAACGCGATCGCGCTGATTCTGACCAACTCTCGAAATGCTTGGGGAATCGCCGTTTTAGCGTGTCTGGCATTTGCGCTGTATCACGGTTGGAAAGCGATCGTGGCAGCCGTGGCAGCCGTGACAGGTTTGATTCTAGGAGCCGCGTTTGCTCCCGATCTGATCGCAGCCCCGCTGCGGAGAATTGTGCCGAGCTTTTTTTGGGCACGATTGAACGATCAAATGTATCGCGATCGACCTGTGAATTTGATGCGATCAACGCAGTGGAAATTTGCTTGGTCTATGACCGAACAGCGTCCGCTCACGGGTTGGGGATTACGCAGTTTCTCGAAGCTATACGCCGAACAGACGCAGCTTTGGCTGGGACATCCACATAATTTATTTTTGATGTTGTCGGCGGAATCGGGATTACCCACCGCTTTGCTTTTATATGGCTTGGTCGGCTGGATCTTGGCGCAAGGAGTGCTGATCGGGCGGAAATTGCCACCAGCAGATCAGCACATCTATTTCACGGTTTGGATCGCGTTTTTTGCTTGTGCAGCGTTTAGTTTGCTGGATGTCACTCTGTTTGATGCCCGAATTAACTTAATGGGCTGGGTGTTGTTAGCTGCCGTCTGGATTCGCCCAAAGGCTCAATTGACTTGAGCAATCAGCGTCCGGTGGCGCGGCGTGTTGCAGGTTAAAGTCGGTTGAGCAAAGCCCGCATCTACGATCGCGCTTGCCAAATCCAGCGCAAAATACTGATCCAAATAAGGCTCTGTGCTTTTGAGCAGTGTCAGAATATAAGGCGGCATCTTCGCGTGAATTTCAGACTGTGGATTCATATCCATAATCGCTAAATGTCCACCTGGACGCAGCAATCTTCGAGCCTCTTGTAGGATCGCGATCGCGGCAGTTTGCGGCAATTCGTGAAACAACAAGCAAGCAGAGACCAAATCATACGAAGCGGCGGGTAAATTGGTTGATTCTGCTGCGGCGTGAAGCCAGTGAAGATTAGGACGATCGCTCATTTGATG
>DATJEM010000262.1:0-2850 GCA_035496615.1 Leptolyngbya sp. | reverse complement strand
CAGAGACGAGAACAATACAGCGAATGGATTTCTGATTGGCATTCTGCTGACTGGATTAGTGTTAGGTGGGGCAGCACTGGCATATTTTGCCACCCGACAAAACGATCGCACCCCAGAGACACAACGCACGATCGTCGTTCCGAGTACTGCCCCTTCTCCGTCGCCCCAGGTGAAAGAACGAATCATTGAGCGCGATCGAATTGTCCCAGTTCCCCAACCGCAGCAGAGTGCGCCAACTGTGGTTCCTGCTCCGAATGTGACGATCGAAGCTCCCAAACCCTCAACCGTCGCTCCCGCCCCGCAAGCTTCACCTGAAACCCCCAGCCAGCAAAAAACTGAACCTTCCCGCACAGAGCAGAAATCTGCGGAGCCGACCCCTCCTACCCCCGAAGCAACTGCAAGCCCAAGTTCAAAAGGTTCGGGTCAATAGTTCCGCAAATCAATTAGATTCATTGTTCTCGCTGTTTCACCCATAGCGAGAACTTTTTCGATTCTAAGCATCAAACTGCAACGCCCGTCCTCGGACTTCTGTGTTGAATTTGCCGCGATCGTACACCACTTGCCCACCGACGATCGTAACCTGTGCCCATCCGGTGAGTTCCCACCCTTCAAACGGATTCCAGCCGCATTTTGAAATCACTTCTTCGCGCTGTAATGCGTGCGATCGATTCAAATCAACTAACACTAAGTCTGCATCGTATCCCGGTTGAATCAATCCTTTATTGGGAATTCGGTACGCTTTCGCTACAGCCGTAGACATCCAGTTTGAAACCTCGGCTACAGTGCAACGTCCTTGAGTCGCTTGGGTGAGCATGACCGCTAGGGAAGTTTCAACGCCTGGCATTCCCGAAGGCGCTTTCGGATAGCCTTGTGACTTTTCTTCTAGCGTGTGCGGTGCGTGATCGGTCGCAATAAAGTCGATCGCGCCATTGCGTAATGCTTGCCACAGAACTTCATTATCGTGAGGCGATCGCAGCGGTGGATTCATTTGCGCCAGAGTTCCAATTTTTTCGTAAGCGCTGGTATTCAACACCAGATGTTGAGGAGTGACTTCGGCTGTCACCCATTCTGGTTTGTCGCGCTGCATCAGTTCCGCTTCTTCGGCGGTGGACATATGCAAAATGTGCAGACGACGCTGATATTTTTTCGAGAGCTTTAGCGCCAGTTCCGTTGCATTGAGAGCGGCTTGATTGTCCTGAATCACAGAATGAATTGCGGGATCGGTACTGTTGCTATATTGGGCACGTCGATCGCGAATCCGGGCTTGGTCTTCGGCATGAACGGCAATTAAGCGATCGCCCTTTGAAAAGATCGCGTCCAATGCCGTTTCTTCATCCACTAAAAGATCGCCGTGCATCGAACCCATAAAAATTTTGATGCCGCAGGCTGGCGTTGCAGTCAGGAGATCGGATTGATTTGCAGGCGTTGCACCGATGAAAAAGCCATAGTTCACCAAACATTTCTCGGAAGCGCGTTTTAGTTTGTCATCCAGCGCTGCCTGAGTCGTGGTTAGCGGTCGCGTGTTCGGCATTTCCAGAAATGAAGTTACGCCACCTCGCGCACAGGCACGACTCGCGGTGAACAAATCCTCTTTATATTCGAGTCCGGGTTCGCGAAAATGCACCTGGGGATCGATCACACCAGGAAGTAAGGTTAAGCCTGTGGCATCAATCGTTTGATCAGCACGATCGAGGTGTTCGCCAATTTGAGCGATACGATCGTCCTCAAGCCGGACATCACCGAGCAGAAATTCGCCGGAGGGCAAGAGAATAGTCGCGTTTTGAATCAAGAGCGATGAGGCTGCCATAAAAATAAGCGGGTGAGAGTCCGTTTCTATAATCGATCGAATTCACGGCGATCGCCCTCAACTGCCAATTTTTTTAACCAAGTTCGCTGATCAAATCTCGATCTAGATTGCAAAAGTCGCGATCGGTTGTTACAGTTCTGAAGTTTAATACTGAAAGTTCAAATCCACCTGTGTAGATTAGACTGAGAACGAAGGTTTTCAAATCCAGCCTCACATCTGTAAACGTTAAGGTGATATGAATCGAGTGGATAACCCGGCTCCTAACAAAAAAGCGCATCAGAAAGACGAGAATCCCTGGCTAGAGGGACTCAAAACAATCGGTTTGAGCGCCTTGCTCGCGGTTGGAATTCGGCAGTTTGTCGCAGAAGCGCGCTATATTCCGTCGGGATCAATGTTGCCGACGTTACAGATTAACGATCGATTGATCATCGATAAAGTCGGCTATCGACTTCACAATCCGCAGCGGGGCGATATCGTCGTCTTCAATCCGACCCAAGCATTAGAGAAACAGAATTTCCACGATGCGTTTATCAAGCGGGTGATTGGACTACCAGGCGATAAGGTACAGGTCAAAGGCAATCGGGTTTATGTCAATGATCAACCGCTGCGAGAAAATTATCTCAGCAAAGACGAAGCGCCTCAGTATGAATGGGGTCCTCAAACCGTTCCACCGGATTCTTATCTGGTGTTAGGGGATAATCGCAACAATAGCTACGACAGTCATTATTGGGGATATGTCCCCCGCGATAAAATCATTGGGCGGGCAGTCGTGCGGTTTTGGCCCCCCAATCGAGCGGGAGAAATTGGACCTGACCCCCATTATTAAGCTCTCCAAGTGTGTAAGACTCGACCTGTGATCGACTGATTCAGCCAGGCGGTATTCGTGGACAGCGATCGTAGATTTGCGCGATCGACTGTCCATTTTTCATGCGGATCAAACAAAATCAAATCACTGGGCTGATGGGGTACGATCGCGCTGAAGCTTTGCCCTAGACATTGAGCCGGACGCACGGTTAGACTCTGCCACAGATCTAAAGCCGACC
>DATJEM010000261.1:0-2737 GCA_035496615.1 Leptolyngbya sp. | reverse complement strand
ACGGAGGTTTAACATCAAAGAGCATGACCTCAGCAGCATAGCAAGACATGATTTGATCAATATCTTTGGCGCAGATAGCTTGTTGTTGAGCGGCGATCAGTTGGCGGATCTGAGCTTCTTGGGATGCGATCGTACTTTCGGTTTTCATCAGAATTTCTCCTTTGGATTTGAGTACAGACATTATTTCTCTGGCAATCCGGCAAGTTCAATCACAGGTCGAATTTCGATCGTTCCAACCTTTGCGGCGGGAATTTGAGCAGCAACCGCGATCGCGCCGTCCAAATCTTCAGCATCAATCAGAAAAAATCCACCCAATTGTTCGCGCGTTTCGGCAAACGGGCCATCCGTTACCAAAGATTTACCCTCGCGCACTCGGATACTGGTTGCGGTTGAGACTGAATGCAGAGGAGCGGAGGCTAAATACTGTCCTTGTGCATTCAGTTGTTGGGCAAGCTGGGTCGATTCTCCATAACAATCCTCCCGTTCAGCTTCGCTAAGAGCATTTTCCTCCAGGTAAATCAGTAATAGATATTTCATGGTGTTTACCTCCTTGTATTTATGAGTCGAACGGCGATCGCCAGAATCGACACTTGACTAGAAAATTTGTATTATTTTAGGGACAATTTCAATTTAGTTCCGCGGCTCTTGAAAAAATTATCGCGACTCAATGATGCCAAACGCAAAACTATCAGAGGTGACTCAAGCGATCGACTCCGTTTATCGCACAGAATGGAGTCGGATCGTTGCCACGCTGATCCGGCTGATTGGAGAGTTTGACCTGGCTGAAGAAGTAGTGCAAGAAGCTGCGATCGCGGCGGTAAGTCAGTGGCAAACCACTGGAATTCCAGATCTTCCCCGTGCGTGGATGATTCGCACCGCACGATATAAAGCGATCGATCGTCTCCGTCGTCGATCGAAGCTCACTGAAAAACTGGAAGAATGCGTGGCATCTGGGCTGATTCCAACTCAGGAGGAACCCGACGACGAAAGCGACGAAATTTCAGACGATCGACTGCGGCTAATCTTCACCTGCTGTCATCCAGCGTTAGCGATCGAGGCTCAAGTTGCGCTAACGCTGCGGATGCTCGGCGGACTCGAAACCGAGGAGATTGCTCGTGCGTTTCTCGTTCCTACGGCAACAATGGCGCAACGCCTGGTTCGTGCCAAGCGCAAGATTCGGGATGCAGGCATTCCCTACACTGTGCCAGCGATCGATGATCTGCCCGCGCGAGTAGATGCAGTGCTGACCGTGATTTATCTCATCTTTAATGAAGGCTACGCGGCAACGCGAGGCGAGGCGATCGTCAGAGCCGATCTCTGCACCGAAGCGATTCGGCTCGGCTCCCTCGTCAAGACGTTGATGCAGCCACAGCCCCCCGCAGAAGTCACTGGACTGGTCGCATTGATGTTGCTGCACGACTCACGGCGCAATGCTCGGATTGATCAAACGGGTGATCTCGTTTTGCTAGAAGATCAAGATCGTAGTCTTTGGAATCAATCTCAGATTGCTGAAGCGCTCCCGCTTGTCGAGGAAGCACTGCGGGGAGGAACTAGCCCGTTTGCCGTGCAAGCTGCGATCGCGGCGCTCCATTGCCAAGCAAAACGGGCAGAAGACACCGATTGGGCACAGATTGTTCAGCTTTATGAAGTGTTGGAACACTTGCAACCCTCACCGATCGTCTCGTTAAATCGGGCAGTGGCGATCGCAATGATAGAAGGACATGAGGCAGCACTCACCCTGATCAATCGCCTTGCCACCGAGCTTGATCATTATCATCTGTTTCATGCCGCTCGTGCTGATCTGTTGCGGCGGAGCGGCGACTCCGAAGCTGCTGCCCAAAGCTATAGACGCGCGTTGGAGCTAGTTACGAATGCGAGTGAACGGCGGTTCCTAGAACGTCGTTTGTGCGAACTTCATCGGACAAACGCTAGAGACTTTTAAGCGGCTTTCGCGGTCGATCGCGCTAATGTTACCTTGAAGACAACGATCTGCACGAGGCTGAACTCAGCATGGTTAATCCTCTGCTCGTCACCAAATTGTCTCCGCCAGCGCCACGTTTCGATCGTGTGTCCGTCGCGCAGGGATTACGGGTGCAGCGAAAACGGCTGCTGGAAAAACTAGATCAAGGACTAACCCGCAAACTAATCTTAATTTCTGCTGCGGCTGGTTTTGGCAAAACCACGGTGCTGAGTGAGTGGGTGCATCAAATTCAATTTCCGACCAGTTGGCTTGCTCTCGATGAGCGGGATAATGATCTAACTCGCTTCTGGACATACTTTGTGACCGCTTTACAGCAGAGTCATCAAAACATAGGTGAAGCAACGCTGACCCTGCTACGAACGCCTGAACCGACATCTGCTGAAGCGTTTTTAACACCGCTGATCAATGAACTTGCACAACTCCAAACCGACTTCATTCTGGTTTTAGATGACTATCATCTAATTACCAATCCCGCGATTCACCATACACTGACTTTGCTGCTGGAATATTTACCGATGCAGGTACATCTCGCGATCGCGACTCGTGTTGATCCACCGATATCGATCGCCAAATTGCGAGTTTGCGACCAATTAATAGAACTTCGCACCGATGACTTACGCTTCACCCAGCAAGAAGCAACAACGTTCCTGAATCAGTCCATATCACAAGCTTTAACCGAGGCGCAGATCACAGCGCTACAGCGGCAAACCGAAGGCTGGATTGCAGGGTTACAACTCGCGATGCTCTCACTGCGAG
>DATJEM010000260.1:0-10199 GCA_035496615.1 Leptolyngbya sp. | reverse complement strand
TGTCACTGTGCTGAAAAGCCTGATTGCTGACTTCAAGATTATTTTCGATCGCGACCCCGCTGCCCGGAGCTGGCTCGAAGTTCTATTCTGCTATCCGGGGCTACAGGCATTGATGTTTCATCGGTTTGCCCACTGGCTGTTCAAAATAGGAGTTCCGCTTTTACCCCGCTTGATTTCGCAGATTGGACGGTTTTGGACAGGCATCGAGATTCACCCTGGAGCGACGATCGGACAGGGCGTGTTTATCGATCACGGGATGGGAGTCGTCATTGGGGAAACTGCGATCGTCGGAGATTACGCGCTGATTTATCAAGGAGTGACCCTCGGCGGAACCGGGAAAGAATGCGGGAAACGACATCCCACGCTGGGCGAAAATGTGATCGTGGGGGCAGGCGCAAAAGTTCTCGGCAACATTCAACTCGGCAATAATGTCCGCATCGGAGCCGGATCAGTGGTGCTGCGCGATGTGCCGTCCGATTGCACCGTTGTCGGAATTCCGGGGCGAATCGTTTATCGGGCAGGCGAGCGAGTGGAGCCGCTAGAACATGGACGTTTACCCGACTCTGAGGCGCAGGTCATTCGGGCATTGGTCGATCGCATTGAGTCTCTAGAACAACAGCTTCAAATGCTACAAACTCGCGATTCGTTAGCGGTTTGTTATGCGATGCCAGCCGTCGATACTAAACCTGAAGCGGCAAGTGAGGGGGAAGCGTGTCAATTGCGCGATCGAGTGATCGATGAATTCTTAGATGGAGCCGGAATCTAACGTTCGCGCATAGTGTATTCGTTCTATTGCAATCGTTTTCCCTCGCCCACTTTCGCACAATGGCAAATTATCAACAAATTGAGTACCGCATCGGCAAAGATGGCAAAGTCACCGAAGCGGTTCTCACTGGTGCAGGCGAAAGCTGTACTCTGGCAACCGCAGACTTAGAACGATCGCTCGGTGCGATCGAGTCCCGCGATCTGCTTCCCGAATATTACAACAGTGCAGACCATTCGCTCACGGTTGAACAAGCCCAAACGATTCAGCAGTTGTAGAACAAAGCGAGATCGCTACACTCAACTAGGCGCGACTCTATCGCGACGCATTGCATGACAAAATTGTAGACGCAATGTTTTGCCAAACCGCGATGGCATGCCTTAAACTACAGCGGCTTCGGGCTTCTAGAACACGATTAAAGACTGTCTTAAAAAGTGCATGACTACGATCGAACTTAAAAACGCCGCCGAAACGCGATCGCTCGGTGTTCAATTCGGCAAACAATTACCCGCTGGAACCGCGCTTTTACTGCAAGGCGATCTGGGGAGCGGTAAAACGTCTTTGGTTCAAGGAATTGGCGCAGGATTGGGAATTCGAGACGCGATCGAAAGCCCAACTTTCACGCTAATCAACGAATATCTCAATGGACGAGTGCCGCTTTATCATTTCGATCTTTACCGACTAGAACCCCAACAAACCGCAACGCTTTACCCTGAAATTTATTGGGAAGGGATCGAAGTAGAACCGGGAATCTGTGCGATCGAATGGGCAGAACGTCTTGCCTACAAGCCAGACGCTTATTTTGATATTCGATTGACCTATCAAGATGTGGGGCGAAAAATCGAGATCGCAGCGATCGGATCAGCAATCCTGCCAGATTTTATCAAATGACACATCGAACACTTCAGCAAAGGCGATCGTGATTTGTTCTTGGACTTCGGCGATCGTAATGTCGGGGACAAACTGTGCCAAGCTTCCCACGGCTCTATCTGCAATTCCACAAGGCACAATCCGATCGAATCCGCGCAAATCTGGACAGACATTGAATGCAAACCCGTGCATCGTAATCCAGCGGCTGACTTTAATCCCGATCGCCGCTAACTTTCGGTCTTTTACCCATACCCCTGTGAATCCGGGAATGCGGGTTCCGAGCAATCCATAAACCGCCAGCACTCGAATCACCACTTCTTCTAGCTGTCGCAAATACCAATGCAAGTCTTTCTGATAATGATTTAAATTCAAAATCGGATAGCCCACAATCTGACCCGGACAGTGATAAGTGACTTCGCCGCCGCGTTCGATGCGATAGAGTTCATCCTTCGATCGATGCGGATCAAACTTAAGAAAGCCCAGGTCAGAACCTTGACCCAGCGTGTAAACCGGAGAATGTTCTAGCAGGATCAGAACATCATTGAGATCAGCATTCTGTTTTCGCGCCTCGACAAGCGATCGCTGCCACTCCCATGCCGTCTTGTAGGGCATGAGACCAGGTGTATAGAGAAAGCACGATCGCATGAAAGATAGAATCCCCAAACACTTAAGATTGGCGTATTTTGATTAAAAGATCAAGCGAGATTAAACCCAGATTACCGCACATTTCAAATCAAGAATTGTCAACAGATGCAAAACATCCTTAACTGAATGGTTTATCACAGGACAAAGTGCTAGGGTGAGAGTAATCACCCACCATTTCAGGGGAGGAGAAAGCTTATATGAAGCTCGTAATCCAGGGAAAGAACATCGAAGTTACAGATGCAATCCGCGAGTATGTTCATCAGAAAATTGAAAAGGCGGTGAGCCATTTTCAAACATTAACAACCGAAGTGGATGTTCATCTCTCTGTTAGTCGCAACCCCCGCGTTGTCAAGCAAATTGCCGAAGTGACAATCTATGCAAATGGAACCGTTGTCCGAGCGGAGGAAAGCAGCGAAAGCTTATACGCAAGCATCGATTTAGTCGCAGACAAAATTGCGCGACGGCTGCGAAAATACAAAGAAAAACGAGCAGGTCATCGCCATGAAAAACCAACTGGAAACTTGGATGATCAGCCGATCGTCGGCGATTTGAACTTCGATCGAGAACCTGAACTTCCCGCCCAAGTGATTCGCACCAAGTATTTCTCCATGCCGCCAATGAGCGTGGATCAAGCGATCGAGCAGCTTGAACTCGTAGGGCACGATTTCTTTATGTTCCGCAATGCCGAAACGGGCGAAATCAACGTCGCCTACGAACGTAATCATGGCGGCTTTGGAGTGATTCAGCCCCGAAATGGGAACGGACACACGCATCAAAACGGTCATCACGCTCAACCGAGTGAGAATGGTAAACCGTCGAGTGAAACGGCAAAACCGCTCACCAGATAATCAAAAAGGGGTGCATTCAATTGCGCCCCTTTTTTGTTAAGAGAAACCGAGTTTTTGCCAGGATGGATCAAAACAGTCTGCTCATTCGGTATTGTTAATTCTTAGGTGAATAGATTTCAGTTTTCTGCTATCCATTGCTGCGATCGATTGATCAGAAACACTTCATCTTTGCACTCTTCATTGCACAAATTTGAGTTTGTTTTCTGCGCTTCGATCGAGGAAATTTCGCTGTTCTGATTTAGGCGATCGCACTGCAACGATCGCGCATTCATGTACTTTTAGGAGGATGATATGCAAGATAATTCGACTAGTATCCGAAACGTGGCGATCGTCGGTCCCTATCTCAGCGGCAAAACGACGCTACTCGAAAGTCTACTCTGGGTGACACATGCAGTCTCTCGAAAAGGCACGGTGCAAGACAAAAATACGATCGGAGATAGTAGCCCAGAAGCGCGCGATCGCCAAATGACGATCGAAGTCAACACTGCTTCTACAACCTACGAAGACGTGCGATTTACCTTTCTCGATTGTCCTGGATCAGTAGAGTTTGTCCAAGAAACTTTGAATGCGCTGATCGGAGTCGATGCCGTGGTTGTCGTGACTGAACCCTTAGTCGATCGCGTCCTCACCCTGTCGCCATTATTCAAATTTCTCGACGATTGGGAGATTCCACACCTCGTATTTCTCAACAAAATGGATCGTGCGGATGTGGATCTGATGGAAGTGCTACACGCGCTCAAAACCGTATCAAGCCGCCCACTCGTGCCGCACCAATACCCGATCGGACGGGGCGAATCGCTCATTGGATATATCGATCTCGTCACCGAACAGGCATATCACTATCATTCCGGTGCGCCTGCCGACTCGGTGCCATTTCCCGCAGAGTTGAAAGATCAAGAGCAGCTTGCCCGGATGGAAATGCTCGAAACCCTATCGAATTGGGACGATCATTTACTAGAAGAACTGCTCGAAGAAATTGAGCCTGATGAAGATGAGATTCTGCAAGATCTGAAAATGGAATTGGGCGCAGATTTGATTGTGCCTGTATTTTTGGGATGCGCCGATCGAGATTTTGGAGTGCGTCCTTTGCTCGCTGCACTGCGACGGGAAACCCCGGAACCGGATACCATTGCAGAACATCGCGGGATTCAGCCGGGGACTTCCGCGATCGCTCAAGTTTTGAAAACCTACATGACCGCTCAGGGCGGCAAGCTCTCGTTAGTCCGCGTTTGGCGAGGCACAGTCACCGATGGCATGACGCTAAATGGTGTCCGCATTGGCGGAATGTACCAATTGATGGGTCAACAGCAGCAGAGCGTGAATACCGCACAGGCAGGAGAAATTGTGGCGCTTGCCCGCATGGAAGGGATCAAAACGGGAGACACCCTTTCAACGGAGTCAAGTTCAGCCGAACGAATGTCTGCACTGCGTCAACCTGAACCGATCAAGCCCGTTTATGCAATGGCAATTCAGGCAGAAAAACGCAATGACGAAGTGAAACTCACCGCAACACTCGCGAAACTACTCGAAGAAGACGGCGGGATTTGTTGGGAGCAACACGGCGATACCCATGAAATTATTCTATGGGGACAGGGTGAAATTCATTTGCAAGTGGCGCTCGATCGACTGCGGCGAAAATACAATTTGCCAATGACAACGCATCTGCCGCAAGTTCCCTACAAAGAAACCGTGCGAAAATCGACCCATTCACACGGACGCTACAAACATCAAACAGGCGGACACGGACAATTTGGCGATGTCTATCTTGATATTCAACCGGTGGCACGGGGGGAAGGGTTTCGATTTGGCGAAAAGATCGTGGGCGGCGTTGTGCCGAAACAATACATTCCCGGTGTAGAGATTGGCGTTCGAGAGTATCTTTCTACGGGGCCGCTCGGATTCCCGGTTGTTGATGTAGCGGTGACGCTCACCAACGGTTCCTATCACAGCGTCGATAGTTCAGAGCAAGCGTTCCGACAAGCCGCCCGCATTGCCATGCAGGAAGGCATGGCGAAGTGTGAACCTGTCTTGTTAGAACCGATCGTTCGCGCCACGATCTCCGTGCCTAATGATTTCACCTCGAAGGTGCTGCGATTGTCCAGTGGGCGGCGGGGGCAAGTCCTCGGCTACGATGCCAAATCTGGCTGGCTCGGCTGGGATGACGTGACGGTATTGTTGCCACAAGCGGAGATGCACGATTTGATTGTGGAACTTCGATCGCAAACAATGGGAGTCGGTTTCTTCCAGTGCGAGTTCGATCATTTACAGGAAGTGCCCGATAAGCTTGCAGAACGAGTTCTTGTCACAACTGGACACCCCAACGGCAAACGATGATCTCGACGATGTATCCTGACCCTGTATCCTGTAGAACCAAGACATCTGCTACAGGATACAGGGGTAATTGGGCTAGCAGGTAATTGAGCTAGCAGGAGATCAAGCTAGGAACGTCCGCCAGCCACTCCAATCGCGAGCAGTCGCAATACGATGTTTGCCGCGATCGCAGCCGACCAAAGCACCATAATATTCTTGATGTTGTGACGATCGACGTTCTGCCAACCCCAGATGAACGTATAGATGCCGCAAATAATTCCAAAGATGCCCCAGCCGACCCCCTTATCTGGAAAGAGTTTCAGCAGCACAAGAATCAAACATACGACGCTGACCAGTGAGGCAGCAATCGCTACCAGTCCTAACAGAGCTTCCATTCACAATGTCCTCAAAAATCTGTAGCCATAAAAGCACACTACATAACGACTCGATAAAGTTCTGTTGTAAAAAAATACAATCGAATGAGCCAGTACTCCAGGAAACTACTGATAAGCAGAATCGACAATCCCGTTTGATCCTCAAGTCGGGCAACACTTTGAGCCAGCCGAATGCGTTTGGGTTTCGGCAGGACGATCGCCGTTACAACGAGTCCCCCAACGCCCAGCACGATCGGCGCAAACGCATGAATTTCTAAAGCGTGATGCACATGACCTTTTAACAATTCTAAAGTGGCGCGGGACAAGCCACAGCCTGGACAGGGAACCCCAAACCCATGTCGAATTGGGCATTGCCAACCGGGTAAATTCAAACTCATCAGTCCGAAATGAATTCCTGCCGCTGCAACCAAAATGCTACAGAGTTTACGCGATCGTACCAGTGGAGAAAAAAGCTGCATCGTCTAAACCAACGGCAACGGCACCACAATATATCCTGATGCGCGATCGCCTAATACTAAGTTTTTTTCCGTGCCCCAATACCACCAGTACGCAGCAACATAAGCACAGATCAAACTATCAAGCTGATCTTCGATCGCTTTGAGTTCAGTGCCTTTGTTGGGAATGTCAGGAAGTGTTTTTAAGTTTAATCGCGGCTCTATTTGAGGAAGCCGTTCTAAGATGAACCGTCGTAATTTCTCTAATTCCGGTTGACGCTGCGCGATCGTGCCCTTTTTATACTTCAAAATCCGATTTAATTCAAACAGATGAATCATCGCCGGATGTGGAAAAACTTCGATTTGATACCGCCCCGGCTGTTTTGCGACGATCGTCGGAGAATGTGCAAATCCCCGCGCTGCTAAACTTCGCCCAAACGCCACGGTTCGATCGGCAAACGGCAGCCCTAAATTTGCCGGATAGCAGCCCGCGTGATAGCGCCCAAAATGCTGATGTGCTAGACGATCGGGAAGTCGCATTCCGGTTTGATTCGGAATCAATGTAGGAGCATCGACCGCCACGATCGCGGCATCTGGCGCTTGCTGATCAATCCAGGCGAAAATCTCTTCGATCGAGCATTCTCGCCGCAAGTCACAGAGGGTGAGTTCTCCATTTGTAAGCTCCAAACAACAGAGTCCACTGGGATTTGAACTCCAAGCGAGATCAATGCCCAAACATCTCACGATCGATTCTCTTCGGTTCTCAAGCGCTCTACCTCTGCCCGAATCGCTGCTAGCTGGGCGGTTAGCTCTTGAAGTTCTAGTTGGACTTCTGGAGAAGGGGTTGTCGCTACCGGAGTGGCTGTCGTCGTCACCGTTGTTGCAGAATCCATCTCGCCCCGGCGTTGAGCAATGAAAGCATCCACATAGCTCCGGGCTTCTTGCTCGGTGACTTCGCCTTTTTCCGCCCATTCGCGAGTGAGTTGCTCTAGATCCATTCTCAGCCTCGATAGATTTGCCTCTCTCCTGTAGGGATCTTGGAGCATTTCGACGATCGAAGCGGTGGCTCCTAGCGTGACGCGAAAGCTTCTCTGCAACATCCGTACAACAGTATCAGAATTCATCAGAAATACCTCGATAGTTTTGAAACCCCAGCGTGTTCAGTCCTGGGAAGAAAAAGCAGCGGGTTTGAATATTATTTGGCTTCGTGCCTTGAGATCAATTGCTTTGCGATGCAATGAAATGCAAGGTCACTCTACCTTTCGTTGCTTCTCCAATATAGATCACACCCTCCTAGAGATGCTTGGTGATTCCGCCCCGCATCGGCAGGCTTGTCGAGGTAGCAATTTGAGATACCAGCAATTTGAGGTAGCAAAGAGAGAATGGCTACGCCATCACCATGCCACCATCAACATTGATCACTTGCCCGGTAATGTATCCAGCCGCCGGAGATGCCGCAAGAAAACAAACCATTTCCGCCACTTCTTCAGGCTTACCATAGCGATTCAGCGGAATAAACTTGAGAATCTCATCCGTCTTCAAGCCGTCCGTCATGTCAGTTTCGATAAACCCAGGAGCCACCGCATTCACCGTAATTCCGCGACTTGCCAATTCTTTTGCAACCGTCTTGGTAAATCCAATTACACCTGCTTTTGAGGCACTGTAATTTGCTTGTCCCGGATTTCCCATCTGTCCCGCAACCGAGGTAATGTTCACAATCCGTCCGCTGCGCTGCTTCAGCATAATTTTGCTCACAGCTTTGGTGCAAAGAAACACCCCGGTCAGGTTGAGATCAATCACCGCTTGCCATTCTTCCAGCTTCATTCTCAACAGCAAAGTATCGCGAGTGATTCCAGCGTTATTGACCAAGACATCAATTCTGCCGTACTTCTCCATCGTGGTATTGATCAAATGCTCAACTTGATCAGATTGAGAAACATCTGCTTTCAGCGCGATCGCACTGCCGCCCTGTGCGGTAATTTCTGCGACGACTGCATCCGCCGCGCCGCTAGAACTGGCATAGTTCACCACGATTGTTGCCCCTTGTTTTGCCAAAGATAAAGCGATCGATCGACCGATTCCGCGAGATGCTCCAGTGACGATCGCGATTTTTCCTTGCAGTTGTGCTTCCATGAGTCCTGACCCAAATCAATATGCGAATCTGATCATATCGGCATTCGAGAGCGACCGATCTCAACCCTCAAAAAAGAGGGACGGGTTCGATCGTCCCTCCTGTTCGATTCACGTCGCTCTACCAGAGGGCACGAACGCCGCCAGGGCTTCCATTTCCATTCGTGTTAGATGGAGTGGTCGTGGATTCTGGAGCCGGGTTAGATGGAGTTGTATTCTGCTCAGGAGTGGTAGACGGAGCCGTGTTTTGCTCCGGTGTAGTAGACGGTGTGGTAGACGGAACCGTATTTTGTTCGGGCGTAGTGGATGGAGTCGTTGAGGGTGTCGTTGAATCAGGCACAGTCGTCGGTGAACTTGTCGGTGAACTTGTCGGCGAACCTGGAGTCGCTGGTACGGTGGGAACGACAACATCGCCTGAAGGACTAGCAGGAGTCGGAGTGACTTGGCTTGGGCTTTCAGTCGAACTTGGCATAATGGTCGAAGGAGCAGTTTGAGATGAGGAAGGGGTGGTTCCTGCATCGTTAGGGCTGGCTTCAGTCGAATTGGTGGGGGTGATGTTACCTGAAGGCGATTCAGCCGAAACCGTAGCGGCTCGGCTGTAGGGCGCTTCCCTGAAAATACTAGGATTCGGGTTCAGCGGCGATTGCGCCAGAACAGGCAGCGAAAACAAAGAGCCAAAACTGACAACTCCGATCGTACCTGCTAACTTTTTGAGTGTATTCTTTCCGTTCATCGGTATCTCCCTTTTGCTTGACAAGTGACAAGCCTGTTGGCTTCCGGTTTTGCAGATTGAAACTCACCGAATTGGCGGCAGCGAGCATCCGAGTTTGAACTCGCGATTTGAACTCACGACCACAGACAGGCAGTTTAGTCATTGCTCATGACCAATACACTCTTTCTTTGGTTGAATTTGTTGCCAAATTGATCACTGAATTTGTCAATGTGCGAATCGACCTATTGACTTTATTTCCGCACAATAACTTCTGTCCCTAGACTGACTTTGGTAAATAGTTCTTCAACGTCACGGTTGTACATCCGAATACAGCCATGTGAAGCGGCAGTTCCGACAGATTCGGGATTGGGAGTGCCATGAAAGCCGATCCAGTTTTTGCCATCTGTCCAAAATCCAATCCAGAAACGACCCAGCGGATTTTCAGGATCGCCACCTGGAATGGTTTCCCCACTTTTTAGCGGATGAACCCAAGCCGGATTGCGAATCTTTTGTCTGACTGTGTATGTTCCAACAGGCGTTTCCCATCCGGGACGACCGACCGCGATCGAGTAGCTTTTTACCTTGTGTTCACCCTGGTACACATTGACCCGCCGCTGGCTCAGTCGAATTTCTAATCTCACAGGTTCGATCGGCGTTGCGATCGGCTGGGCTGCGGGAACGGGTTGCAAAGCGGGAAGGGAAAAACTGGGCTGCGGCATCAGCATCGTTATGCCAGTTAGCAAGATTCCGGCACACCAGATTGTTTTTTGCTGCATTCGGTTTTAGGACAAAACTATATTCAAGACCAAACCAGATTGAGAAAGCAGGTTTCATCTATCGCAGGCGGGAAACTTGGATCGCGAGAACGGCGGTTTCTGAATTCGGATTGCGATATTATCGGGATCAGTGCATGGAGAGAATTTTATGTCTGAGTCAGTCAGTGAAGCTTTTTCGCCTGCTATTAGCGATCGCATTTGCAATCACATGAACAAAGATCATCGTGATTCTGTGCTGGTTTACGCACAATATTTTGGCAAGTTGGATAAAGCGAGCGCTGCCGAAATGAAGTCGATCGATGCCAATGGCATGGAT
>DATJEM010000259.1:0-5513 GCA_035496615.1 Leptolyngbya sp. | reverse complement strand
TTTTTAGATCCGTTCTTCAGCCTGGTTGAATCTGTGATTCCAGTTGAGGAAGAAATGCTCACCATCGCAGGCATCTTTTAAAAATTATGATTTCTGTTAGCGATTTACTACTCAACGATCGACTCCCCGCAAACTACTACGCCAGCGATGTGTATGTGCGGGGCGATTTGGAAATGGGACTGCTTGAGAGTCGGCGGGGCGATCGATTGCTCTCCCTGCCTGAAACCTTGATTCAAGCAATTTATTCTGGGTTAAATAAAGAAACAGGTCAGGCGGCTCGATTGGTACTGTTCAACTGTGGGCGCTGGTGGGGCAAGAATTTTTTTAGCCGCTTCCGAGATGAAGTGAGCGATTATTACGGAACGCCGCTGGTCGAAATGCAGATGGCGGAATTTCTTCAGGCGTTAAAACAGTGCTGGATCACTCACGGGTTAGGAACGTTAAATTTGGATCAGACTTATCACGATCGAGGGTTTCTCATTGTTGAAACCCATCATTCGCCGTTTGCTCGCTTGGCGATCGATGCCAAAGTGCCCGCTTGTTTTCTTGAAGCAGGCGTGTTGTCGTCGATGTTTAGCCAACTTGCAGGACGAGATTTGCACTGTGTGCAAACACGCTGTGAATCGATGGGAGCCGAAAGCAACCTATTTATGATTGGACTGCAAAAGCGGCTGGAACCTGCTGAACTTTTCGTCGAAAAACAGCTTGATCACGAATCGATTCTTCCTCGTTTATTTAATTAGATCGCGAATGTGTCTAACCTGTTGAGTTCTGAAGTTAAGCGATCGAACTATCGGCTTTTAGGATTAGTCGGTCAGGGACAATTTGGGCGCGTCTACTGTGCGCTACATCGACACACAGGGCAATTTGTTGCGCTCAAAGCACTGGATGCGAAAGCGTTGCCAACTCATTACTTTTTGCGAGAACTAAAATTTCTCGTAACGCTTCAGCATCCGAATATTGTCCAGTGTCAAGCGATCGAGCATATTCAGGCAAAGCGCTATCTGGTGATGGAGTATTGCGAAGGCGGAACGCTGCGGCAGTTGATGGAAAATCATCAGCGGCTAGATTGGGCGTTGAGTGTGAAATTGGTTTGTGATGTGCTGGCGGGATTGGAACACGCGCACAGCCAGGGAGTTGTCCACTGCGATATCAAGCCTGAGAACATTCTATTGAGCTTGGATGCAAAAGGATGGATGGCGCGAATTTCAGATTTTGGGGTTTCGCGCTTGGGTCGGGAGCTTACCCCGGAACCCGCAACTTTAACGGGATCACCTGCCTATATGGCTCCAGAGCGATTTTATGGGCAGTATTCGCATTCGACGGATTTGTATGCGGTCGGGGTTTTGCTGTTTGAGTTGTTAGTTGGGTATCGTCCGTTTTCAGGTTTGCCTACAGAATTGAGCGCGGCTCATCTCAATCAACCTGTCAAAATTCCGGCGCATCTTCCAACTCAACTGCAAACGGTGATTTTTAGAGCGCTGGAAAAGTTACAGGCGCGAAGATTTCAGTCTGCGGCTCAGATGCGTGAGGCTTTGGAACTGGCAGTTCAGCCGCAATCTAAGCCTTTGCACGATCGAAGTGTCACTCCGATCGTGGCTCGACTCTATCCGCTTGGAATCTTGCGAGAAGAACCGTTGCCGCATCCTGTTGAACAGATTGGCACGATCGAAACGTCACCCTTCCCGGCATACGATCGCTATTTTCGTCGATCGATGTTGGTTTTTCTCAGTGACTCTCAAATGTTGCAATCGCGATCGTATGCGATGGGATTCTGCGATCGCCGAGAAGGAAAATCACTTCTAGTCGCGACGATCTCAGAACCGATTCGGGAATTAGTCGGCTGTTTTGCGCTGACGGAACGATCGATTTATCAGCTTTCTGAGCAAGCACCGCAGTTATTGACGCGATTTCATCAGCGCTCTCGCATTGCGATCGAGCCAAAGGGAAAATGGATGGCGGTCGCCGCATTAGGAAGCCAAAATACAGCGAAAATCTTGAGCTTCTGGACGCTTCCGCAACCGAAATTGGCTCAACGTCCGACGATGTGTGAGCCAGATTTAGGAGAACTGATTGCGATCGTTGCTTTGCATTCTCGCCATGTTGCGCTAATTTCTCAGGCAGATCGATCGACTCAATTTGATTTATTCAATCGACGCGGACAACCGTTTGGAAGTCTCACCCTTCCGCTCAAACTGAAGCGAATTTTTTCAACGCCTCAAGCTTATTGTCTTGCGGCAACTGAATTTGGGCATGAACGATCGCTGCTGCTAATTCGGCTAAAGCCCTATCAATTGATTCGGATTGCGATCTCGATTCGCCCGAAATTTATCACGGCGTTTACTTGGGGGGTAATTGTTTGCGATGAGAGGCAACTGATTGCGATCGATTACACTGGGCATCAATTTGGGCGAGCCGAAATTCCGCAAAATCCTTGTGCAATTGCGGCGCATGGCGAAACTGGATTGATGATCGCGACCTGGCAGCAAGGACAAAGTAAGCTCTATAGCTTGAATCTTGAGGCGATTCGCGCTGCGAACTTGTAAGCTAGATCTATTCTTCACGATCGATGGTTTATGGGTTTTGACTGGTTGACCTCCAGCCATTTCATCATGTTTGGATGGTTGGGCGGATTTGCGATCGCGCATAGCGGGCTGGCATCGCTGCGGATGACGGTAGAAAAACGACTGGGAGCGAGATTCTATCGAGTAATTTTTGCGCTGGTGAGTTTGGGGATTGCCGTGCCGATGATGATTTATTTCTTCAATCATCGCTATGACGGATTGCGGCTTTGGAATGTGCAAGGGGTTCCGGGCGTTCCTACTTTTGTGTGGATACTGTCCGCCATCTCTTTCCTATTTCTCTATCCAGCGACGTTTAATTTGTTGGAAATCGCAGCGATTCAAAAACCGCAAGTGCATTTATACGAGAGTGGAATTATTCGGATTACCAGACATCCGCAAATGGTCGGACAAATTATTTGGTGTCTAGGGCATACAGTGTGGATCGGAACCAGTTTCATGGTTGTGACTTCGATTGGGCTAATTTTGCATCACTTATTTGGGGTATGGAACGGCGATCGACGGTTGGCGCTGCGGTATGGCGAGGCGTTTGAAGCGGTAAAAGCAAGAACTTCGATCGTGCCATTTGCAGCGATCGCTCAAGGGAAGCAAGTGCTAAAACTTGAAGAATTTTTGCGTCCTGCCTATCTCGGTGTGGTGGCATTTACGCTATTGTTTTGGTGGCTTCATCCGATCGTCATTCGTGCATCTAGGAACGTACCCTGGTAGCATGAGGCAAAGCGTTAGTAAAAACAAATAATATTTCTGGAGAATTATGCAAGCAGGAATTAGCAAAGGGGCGTTTAGACAAGATGTTCTTGAAGCTGCGACCCCCGTTCTTGTGCATTTTTGGGCACCCTGGTGTGGCATCTGTCGGCTGATCGAGCCTTCGCTCAACTTACTCTTAACTGAGTATGGCGATCGCTTGAAGTTGATCAGCATTAACGCAGATGAAAATCTATGGTTGGCAAGCCAATATCGAATTGCGACATTACCGACCGTGTTGCTGTTTCAAGGTGGTCAAATGCTATATCGATTGGATAGCTATCAGAAACGAGAGGAGCTACGATCGATTCTTCAAGAAAGCCTAGTTGCCCCAACGAGTGCAAAAGCCATAAGAAGCCTATAGCCAGCATCAGAATAAAATATAAAGGCGCAAAGCGATCGAGCATTTTCGATCGCTTTTTTAATCTTTTTAATCTATTGAGAAAAGTTCCTCGGCAATTGTAGGATGAATTGCGATCGTGCTGTCAATTTCGGCTTTTGTAATGCCTTTCTTCATGGCAAGTTCAAATCCCTGAATGATTTCGGCGGAATGATCACCAACCAGGTGAATTCCGATTACGCGATCGTTGTCGGTGACATATTTCATCACGCTCTGAAATTTTTGCTCGGTTAGGGCGTAAAACAGCGGCGTGAATTTGGTTTGATAGCACTTGATCCGATCGCCAAATTCTTCTCGTGCGGCGGCTTCTGTCATCCCGACCGCTGCGGCTTCAGGATGCGTACAAACCGCAGAGGGAATCATCGCACCTTCGATCGAAGTCGGCTGATGGTTGAATACAGTATTCGCAAAGGCTTCTGCTTCAGCCCCCGCGACCGGAGTAAGCTGAATGCGATTGGTGCAATCCCCGACCGCATAAACATTCGATAAATTTGTTTGGCTGAATTTGTCAACCGCGATCGCTGTTCCATGCCGCTCAATGCCGACCGATTCTAAGCCGAGCGCATCAAGATTGGGAGAGCGCCCGATCGCGCAGAGGACGACATCAGCGGTGAGAGTATGAGAATGATTGCCTTTGAGTTTTACCTGAAGTTCATTGCCCACGCGATCGACGCTTTCTGCGGTTGTGCCGCAGTAGGTTTGGATGCCGCGATCGTGGAGTCCTTGTCTAACCGTGTCGCTGATCAGGTGATCAAATCCCGTTAGGAGGCACTCTTCTCGGTTCATCAAGGAGACTTCGACCCCGAACCCGCGCATCACACTGGAAAATTCAGCCCCAATATAGCCGCCGCCGATCACTACTAAGCGTTTCGGCAATTCTTCAAGCCCAAATATGGCATCTGAGATGAGGGTGTGTTCGATGCCGGGAATCTCTGGTTTTATTGCTTTGCCGCCGACTGCGATCAAAATTTTGTCTGCGGTGAATTTTTGGTGATCCACTGCGATCGTGTGCGCATCCGTCAAAGTTGCTGTGCCGCGAATGATTTTGATGCCTTTCTTTTCAAGCGAAGTTTGTTGTCCGTGACGGAGGCGATCGAGGTGTTGGTCTCTCGCTTGTTTGAAGCGTTGCCAGCTAAACTGGGGAGTCTCTTGTGTCCAACCGTAATCTTTGGCGGCGGCGGCAAGTCTGGCAAAATCAGCAGCGTAGACCATGAGCTTTTTGGGGACACAGCCGAGATTAACGCAGGTTCCACCGAGGTGTGAAGATTCTGCGATCGCGACCTTTGCGCCATAGGTTGCGGCTCGTTTTGCCGCAGAGAGTCCGCCCGGTCCTGCCCCAATCACAAAAAGATCGTAGTCGTAGTTCATGGCTGGAGCCTCGATTTTATACGGAAGTATAAGCTCGATCGGCGTAACATTCCGACTACCGAAAGAGGGGTTTCACTGAAATGAAGAGCAACAATGAAGAGCAACTCCAGATAGAGGTTGAGCAAAGGCAAGGTGAATAAGATAAGTGTGTAGATTTGAGATAGAGCAATGAGCGAGAAGCTAAAAAAAGGCGATCACGTTGAGTGGAATACCTCAAGCGGTAAAACTGAAGGCGACATCAAAGCGGTGATCACAGAACCAACTGATTTTAAGCATCATCATTTTGAGGCATCCCAAGCAGAGCCTGAATATCGCGTTGAAAGCTCAAAAAGTGGAAAAGATGCGATTCACAAAGGAGAGTCACTGAAGCCGATCAAGGAGAAATAATGGTACAACACACTGAAACTGACAATCAAGCA
>DATJEM010000258.1:0-11361 GCA_035496615.1 Leptolyngbya sp. | reverse complement strand
TCCCGGCATCGAATCGACCCCCGCATCTCGTAAAGCGGCGATCGCGGCTGCAAACGTCAACCCATCTTCTCGCGCAATGAATTCAATTTCTTGGGGCGAAAAAGCGTGCAAATGCAACTGCGGAAACTTAGATTTAATCGTGTCAATCAGCGTTTGATAGTAGCGCAGCGAACTTCCGTGAATCTTTGCCGTGGGATTTAAGCCGCCCTGCATACAGATTTCAGTTGCACCGCGATCGACTGCATCCGTCGCTTTGGCTAGAATCTGTGCCCAATCCAACCAGTAAGCGCCTTCCTCTCCCTCATCCCGACGAAACGCGCAAAAGCTACAGTGTTGCTCACAAATGTTCGTGTAATTGATGTTGCGATTGATCACATAGGTCACAGTCTCACCGGACTGAATTTGACGTAACCGATCGCTGACCTGTCGAATCTGCTCGACCTCTTCTGGCTGCGCTCTCAGCAACATCACTCCTTCTTCAGGAGACAGATCCAATCCTGACAATGCTTTTTCTAAGATCGTATCAATCATTCTTGCCGTCCTTCATCCAGTGCGCCTAGTAAGCGTAAAACGCGATCGGCATCCTCCAAATTTCCCACAATTCGGCGAACCGGACGCGGATACACTTTTACCAGTGTAGGCGTTGCGGCAACCTGATCGTCTTCTGCTTTGTCGGGATGTTTGAAGATATCAATCACTTTCAGCGTGTAGGGGCTATCCAAAGACTCTTCTAAAAGCGCGTGTAAGTTCTGGAGAATTTTTGCAGTCGCAGCACTGTAGCCCGAGACAAACAATCGCAGCACGTAGCCTTGCGGATAGGCAGAAGTCGGCACAGCGGTTTGGGCGGGCGGAGTCGGTTCAAACCGGATCACCAAATCGTGATTTTCCCAAAGCTGCGGAAACTGATGACGGTAAGTTTCCAAAACCATCGGGTCACAGATTTCTTGAGAAGGCGCAATTTGCCAAACCAAATCTCCTGATTCAAACACCGTATTTAACAAGGCGCGATATCGAAACACAGGCGGATAAGCCTCCGCAAACACTCGCACTTGTTGACTCCTCGCATCAAACCATCGATCGAGCGTTGCGGTATAACACGGCACCAAGAAGTGAGGCGGTTCGGGCAGTTCCAAGGTTTCTTGGAGTGCTAAACACAAATTCAGATGCCATCGCCCTTTTTTGTCAGGATCAATACAGTAGATCAAATCTCCGCCCGGAGTGAAAAGAGCGATGCCCTTAAAGAATGCCGGAGTCGATCGATAAAGATGAGAATTCAACGGTAGCGACTCGATCGAGTGAAAGATTGCCCTCAGTGTACTGCTGTTTGAGTTAAATCACCATCGAATCAATTGCGCCTGAGAATTGAAGAATTGTCGAGCAATTCCATTCGTGACCAATAGCGTCACCAAGAGGCTCGAAAACGCCACCATAAACAGAACCACGATTTGAAATGCGGTTGCTTGAATCGGATCTGCGCCTGCCAAAAGCTGACCGCTGAGGAGTTCCGGAATCGTTGCCAAACCCACGATCGACATGACATTGATCCCTGGCAACACCGCTGCCCGAATCGCTGCTTTCCGATAATGCGCGATCGCTTGAGTGGGACTTGCTCCCAAACTTAACTGCGCTTCAATCTCCAACGGATGAGAACTCAACGCCGCAAACAGCCGTTCTCCTGCGATCGCGGCGGCATTCATCGCTTGAGCCAGCACGATCGCGCCCAGCGGAATCAGAAATTGCGGATCAGACCAAGTTTGCGGCTGCACCACGATAAATTGAACATAGCCCACACTGACGATCGTGGTGATCAGAAAAGATCCGATCATCCACGGCAAAATTGGGAGTTTCTGACTGATGCGATTTCGAGTCACGATCGCGCTAATCATCAGCAAAACCGCAAGGACAAACCCGATTAAAAAAGGACTTTGAGGCGGCGCAAACACTACCGCGAGCACATATCCCACTACTGCCAGTTGAATCACCGTCCGTGCTGCCGCCAGAATCAAACTTCCTTCTAATCCGAGACGTTGCCAAGCCGAAAGCCCGATCGCCGCAAGAATTAGCCCAACTGCCCAAACCGCTTGAATTGCTAAATTCATTGATTGATTTTCCCCTCGCCTGATATCTTTAGATCCAAGATTTGATGAAACCATTCTCAAACCTTCTTGGTCTAAAGCATAAGACCCATAATTACAGGTGCGTGGTGTAACCGAGTGAATATAATTCCCCCGTTTGATCTATCCGAACAATTCAAAGTCATTGGCGCAGAAATTAATCAAGCTGTTTTAGAAGTGCTAGCCTCCGGTCGCTATATTGGCGGAGCAGCGATCGAAACTTTTGAATCCCAGTTTGCTCAGTACGTTGGTGTGGATCATACGATCGCCTGCAATTCCGGGACAGATGCCTTATTCCTTGCCTTGAGAGCGCTCAACATCGGGGTAGGCGATGAAGTGATCACGTCTCCTTTTACCTTTATCGCAACGGCAGAAACGATCAGCGCGGTGGGTGCAACTCCAGTATTTATTGACATTGATCCGCATACGTTCAATCTCGATCTCAACCAAATCGAAGCCGCCATCACCGAGAAAACCAAAGCGATCGTTCCGGTGCATCTATTCGGGCAGCCTGTAGACATGACGCGATTGATGTCGATCGCTCACGCCCACCATTTATTCGTCATCGAAGACTGCGCCCAAGCAACCGGGGCAGAATGGGCAGGAAAACGAGTCGGCAGCCTCGGACACATCGGCTGTTTTAGCTTCTACCCGACGAAAAATCTAGGAGCCTGTGGCGACGGTGGCGCAATCACCACTAGCGATCCAGAACTCAGCGCAAAATTCAAAATGCTTCGGGATCACGGACGCTACAGCGGCTACTATCACGAAGAATTGGGAGTCAATAGCCGACTCGATGCCGTTCAAGCGGTGATTCTTCAGATCAAACTTCGCTATCTCGATCGCTGGAATCAACAACGACAAGACATCGCCGATCGATATCATTCTCGACTCTCATCCGTCCCCGGAATCACCACACCCAGCACGATCGCAGGCGGGCGCAGCGTTTGGAACCAGTACACCATTCGAGTTGAACATAACCGCGACCTGCTTCGCAACGCGCTCAAAGCCAACGGCGTGAACTCAATGGTTTACTACCCGCTACCTTTACATTTACAGCCTGTATACAAATTTCTCGGCTATCAGCCCGGACAATTACCGGAGAGCGATCGCGCTTCTGAGCAGGTTCTTTCGCTGCCGATGTTCCCCGAATTCTCACACGAACAGCAAGATCAAGTGATTTACAGCCTGAAAGATTGCCTCGTTCCCTCAAACGTCTTCTAAGCGCCTATAGAAACTCAGGCGTTTGCGCTTGTGCTACCCGCTGCTGAGAGAGATTGGGTAAGGCTTCCACCCAGTTCAACCCAAAAAGCCAGGATCCGATTCGCCAACGCAAAATCTTGCTTTCGATAGACGGAAACCGCAAGATTTATTGCTGAAAAGATGTAGTTTTGTATACTAGAATGAAATGAAACATAAAGAATAGCGATCATCGCAAGGCAGTGAGACAGCGGTATAGTCCCCGTTCCCTTGAATGTACAAAAGGTGAAGAAGCGACGATGGCATTGCTGTGGGTGATTGCATTTCATCGATCGCAGAGGCAGACAACACCGTGGCTCGAATCCCGCTCTTTCAACTCAAACGCTACGACTCCCAAGCCATCGCCAATCATTATCGATCGCGCCCCTGGCGGGTGATTTGGCGATCGTTGCGAGTCACCCTGCTCTTTGCCGGATTTATTCTGGGACTAAAATGGGACGACTGGCGAGGAGTCGCAGAACGCAATAAATTCAAACGCGCCGCTCAGCTTCGGCGAATTCTCATCCAATTAGGTCCCACTTTCATCAAAGTCGGTCAAGCCCTCTCAACTCGCCCCGATTTAATCCGCCGCGACTTTCTCGACGAGTTGATCAAACTCCAAGATCAACTGCCACCCTTTCCCACTGACCTCGCCTTCCGCATCATTCAAACCGAACTGGATGCCGAAGTCGATGAGATCTTTGCCTTTATCTCTCCTAGCCCCGTTGCCGCCGCGTCTCTCGGTCAGGTATATCGCGCCAAGCTCAAAAGCGGTGAAGAAGTCGCGGTCAAAGTTCAGCGCCCCGATCTCTTACCCACCCTAACGCTAGATCTCTACATCATGCGTTGGGCTGCGGGCTGGTTAGCGCCCTGGTTGCCTTTGAATTTGGGGCATGATCTCGCGTCGATCGTCGATGAATTTGGCACCAAGCTGTTTGAAGAAGTCGATTATCTCAATGAAGGACGCAACGCTGAAAAATTCGCCGCCAACTTCCGCACTGATCCTTCTGTAAAGGTGCCTTCCATCTATTGGCGCTACACTTCACAGCACGTTCTGACATTGGAATGGATCAGCGGCTACAAGCTCACCGATGTCACTGGCATTGAGGCAGCGGGCGGTGATCCCAATGCGATCATTCGCATCGGTGTCACGGCTGGACTGCGCCAACTCTTAGAATTTGGTTTCTTCCACGCCGATCCCCATCCCGGCAACCTATTCGCCATTCCCAACGAATCCGGCGGACAGATGGCATACATCGACTTTGGTATGATGGATCAGCTTGAAGAAGAATCCAAAGAAACTCTCGTCGATGCGATCGTGCATCTGATCAACAAAGACTATCTCGATCTCGCTCAAGATTTCGTCAAGCTTGGTTTTCTCGCCCCCGGAACCGACATTTACCCGATCGTTCCTGCCCTTGAATCCGTTCTCGGTGACATCATGGGCGAAAGCGTCAGCAACTTCAACTTCAAAACGATTACCGATCGCTTCAGCGAGTTGATGTACGACTATCCGTTCCGAGTTCCTGCTAAATTCGCGCTGATCATTCGATCGCTCGTCACCCAGGAAGGTCTAGCACTAACGCTCGATCCCAACTTCAAAATCGTCGAGGTCGCTTATCCCTACGTTGCCCGAAGATTGCTCACGGGCGAATCCCCACGATTACGTCGTCGCCTGATCGATGTCCTGTTCAAAGACGGCAAATTCAAGTGGAATCGATTGGAGAATCTAATCGCGATCGCTCAGTCCGATTCGAGCTTTGACCTTCTCCCCACCGCCCAACTCGGACTACAGTTTCTCCTGTCTGAAGAAGGGCAATTTCTCCGCCGTCAACTGTTAATCGCGCTGACTGAAGACGATCGTCTGCACACCGAAGAAGTTCAACGCCTATGGCAGTTAGTCAAAGCAGACATCAAACCGGCTCAACTCTGGACAGCGGCGTTAGACGCAGGGGCTTCGCTACTGCCGAAAGCGCTGGCGAATTTCTCGTCTGCCGCCTTAATCCCAACCGTCTCTTCTTTGACGGGGATCAAGCTAGAACGGTAGGATAGGGAGAACTTCCTTACATCCATCCATCGTGCAATACTTATATCCCCAACCTCCTTATCTCTTGCTTGTTGCCGGACTACTGGCGAGTATTGCGTCTGGGCTGGCATTTTCCGCTGTCCTCAAACAATCCGTCAAGGAATGGTCAGAAAATCGATCGACCCGCAGCCTTGCAACCATGCGTGGACAAGCGCTCTTCATTCCGTTTCTGGGGATCGCAGGCGGTTCATTCTTCTTTCTGGGTGCAGGCGTTGAAATCTTTGGTTTTCCTACTCCATTGGCTTATGCGATCGCGCTGCCTTTAACGATCGGAACCGCTTGGCTAGTTTGGTGGCAGCTTGGCAAAATTCTCACCCAGCTAGAAGAGGGAGGTTCAGCCGCACTTGACCTCGATTCCTGGGGCTAAACTCAAATCATTCTCGCCGCCCTGCTTGGTCGTAACGGATCAGGCAGGGCTTTGTTGTGTTGGATGGCAACATGAATTTTTATTGCACTACTTATTTGTTCGGCACTATAAATCTATCCCAAGATATACTCTTAAAAACTTACAAGTATTCTCAATCACCCTCTGCTGATCCTTTGGGAGAATAAACCACCCGTGCAAGACACCAGCCTCTTAGAACTTGAATCAGAACTCAACCGACTCGCCTGTGCATTTGCCACTCGCAACACCGACATTGGTAAAGCGGTCATCGCCAACCTCAGAAGCCGACTGACGCTACGCGAGGTTGCTGGAATGGTGATCGTGAGCTTAGAACAACTCGTTTCAACGGATCAACTGGCGTTTTGTTGGGCGATCGAGCATGTGATTCCGGGCTACGTCATGCGAGAAATTCGCCGCATCACCTCGATCACCCTCTATCGCCGCTTAATTGCCCAAGGGTATGAGCCTGGACAAGATTTCAGTATTGATGGCAAAGGGCAAGTCCTGCTCAACGAACAAGCAAAAACTTCGATCTTTGCTGGATGAACTGATTCCTTCAACCGACAAAGACTCGAACAAAGCTGATCAAGTCCTAGTCTTTGTCACTGAACCTCTATAGATCCCGCTTGGGCATCTTAGAAAGAGATTCACCTGTGGCTCATTTCTTATGCTATCGCTCGATTTTACAGTCGCAATTCGGACATTCAATGCTGCGGCTCAACTCCCCGAACTACTCGACAAATTGCGATCGCAGCAACACACCGATGCCATTCGCTGGGAAGTTCTCATCGTAGACAACAACAGCACTGATAACACAACCGAAATTGTGCAAACCTATCAGGCTGACTGGGCGGCAATTTGCGAACTTCGCTATGTCTTGGAGCCTCAACAAGGAGCCGCGATCGCCCGAAAACGCGCCATTCAAGCAGCCAGAGGAACTCTAATCGGTTTTCTCGACGATGATACACTTCCTGCCTTAGATTGGGTCGCAAAAGCCTACGAATTCGGACAGTCTCACCCAACTGTCGGAGCGTATGGCAGTCGTATCCTTCCAGATTATGAAATTGAACCGCCGCCGAACTTCGATCGAATTGCTCACTACCTGCCGACGATGCTTCGCAAAAAATCATTTCGCTACGATTCCCATAAGCGCGGGATGCCCGTCGGCGCAGGATTAGTGATTCGGCGGCAAGTTTGGTTGGATCACGCGATCGGAACTCAGATTATTCAAGGACCTGTCGGACGGAGATTCGCTCTCAAAGGCGAAGAAACCGAAGCGCTCTGGAAAATCAAAGCTGCAAACTGGGAGATTTGGTACAACGCTGAAATGTCGATCGTTCACAAAATCCCCAAGTGGAGACTAGAAAAAGCGTACCTCATGAACTTTTTCAAAGTGATTGGACTCAGCCAACATCGGTTCAGAATGCTTCGTTACCAAGCGTGGCAACGTCCTTTCATGTTTCCGCTACTGCTGTTGAATGACTTACAAAAGATCGCAACTTATCAGCTTAAGCACTACAATTCACCGGATCTCATCACTGCTTGCGAGTTGCAGTTTTTCATTGGCAGACTGTTCAGCCCGTTCTATATCTGGACAAAACTTCTCTTAGCGCGATCGAGGGAACCCGTGCAGCCGCGCCTCAACGATTGACTCCTAATCTTGCCAAAACCTGCTTCAGATCCAAAAGAAAGATTGCTAGTGTTGCTTTTCCTTGAGGCAGCACAGCAACCTGACTAGCAATACTTAAAGGATGACCTTGACGATAGGCATCGGGCAACTGTCGAATTGCAGTTTCTTCAACCTCAATCATGTCTGGGGGCGCATCGACTCGAATCGCGCAAAGTTGTTCTCCCACCTTCGCAACCACTAAAAAATCACTTTCAGTTGAGATAGTTCTCGGTTGAGTTTGTCCCTGTCCCAGCCGCGATCGCAGATTCAACACCGAAATGGTGTGCTGTCCCAATTGCAGCAGCTCAAGACATTCTGAAGACTGCGATCGCAGTTCATCTGGACAGTTCACGACGCGCAGAATACTACCGAGCGGCAGTCCTAATCGATAACCCGCGATCGAAAACACAACCAATCGAACCAATTTCTTTTCGTGCAGGGTTTGAGGACGACTCATCGCGTTACTTTTCCTTCAATCAACTGATTGACTAGCTGAACTAACTGACCTTGATCAAACGGTTTCGTCAGATATGCCGCGGCTCCTAACTGCTGTGCTAACTGTTGATGCTTTTCATGACTGCGGGAAGTCAACATCACCACCGGAACTTGCTTGAGCTGTGCGGCTTGCTGATACCGCGTCAAAAACTCAAACCCATTCAAACGTGGCATTTCAATATCGCACGTAATCAGATGGATATCGGGGTGATGCTGCAACTGTTCGAGCGCCTCCAATCCATCCTGTGCCTGAATGACCTGATAACCTGCATGATCAAGCGTCGCTGCCACAACTTGCCGCACTGTGATCGAATCATCAATCACTAAGATCGATTTTGTCGGTCGCGCGGTTGAAGAATGGGGTGAAACGATGGCGGAATCAGAACTTGAGTGATTCTGCTCAATCAGTGCAAGTGCATCGATCACTAACAACGATCGACCATCTCCCAGAACGCTACATCCATAGACGTAACTAGGTGGCGCGATCGCGCTTCCGACCGGACGCAACACCAGTTCTTGTTCACCCAAAACGCGATCGACTTCGATCCCAATCCAGGAATTTTGGCGTTTGAGAATCAGAATAGATGAAGTTAGAGTTGGAGCCGTTCCGAGGCTATCTGCCGAATGAGTGGCGGACTGAACTCCGGCTAGCCAAGTTGTGTAAGTCACGGCACTAGAAAAAGAGTAGATAGGAACCGTTTGGTCTTCACCTGCATAATGCCAGCGTAGAACTCGCTGATTACCAAGTTGTTCAGTCACGACACTATCCGGCGAAACAATCCGCTCTACCTCTTCCGAACTCACACCATAAATCGCTTGCCCTGCTTGACAGACTAACAATCGCGCACTGACCAAAGTCAGTGGCAACTGGATCGAGAAAGTCGTGCCTTGCTTGGGTGCTGACGCGACTGTAACATTCCCCTGAATCGCTCTGATTTGCGATCGCACAATATCCAGCCCAACCCCTCGCCCGGATAAATCTGTCACAGCTTCCGTGGTAGAGAAACCTGGTTCAAACAACAGATTCACCAGTTGGTCGCGAGAAAACTGCTCGACTTGGTTAGAAAACAATCGCTGCTGTTCAAATCCGCGCTGACAAATTCGCTGCAAATCCAATCCCTGTCCATCATCGCTCACTTCTACAAACGTTCGATTTCCCTGCTGATAAGCTCTGATCTGAATTTCACCGATCGCTTTTCCTTGCTGTTGTCGAACTGTATTCGCTTCGATCCCATGGTCAAACGCATTGCGAACCAAATGCAGCAATGGATCGTAAAGCTTTTCTGCCAATGCTTTCTCGACCATTACTTGAGTTCCGCTCAGTCGCAAATTCACCGTTTTGCCGTGAGTTTCGCTGAGTTGCTGCACGACCGCTGGCAATCGATTGAAGACGGTGCTGATCGGGAGCATCCGAACTGCCATCAAATCATCGCGCAAGTTCGCTAACAGTCGCCCCTGTTTACTTCGGGCTAACCGAGATTCTCGGGCAAGAAAGTCGATCGCTTCTGCTGAGGTTTCAAACTGTTCTGCTTCTGTCAAAGCAGTTTGTAAGATCAAATGAAGCTCACTGTATCGATCGAGTTCAAGCGTATCGAACTGCTTGAGAGTCTTGCCTGCTGCAAAAGATTGCGTTCCTCTAGATAACTGCTCTGGAGCCATCAGCGCCCAATCTTGTAGCTGTGCCAGAACTTGCCGATGATCGTTCAATCGATCGAGCAAGTCCGTCAGCATGACTTGAAGCCGTTCGTCCTGAAGGACTTGTTGGTTTTGATGAATGAACAGTTCGCTTGTGACAAAGTGCAGCGATTCTAAGTGTGCCAAGTTCACCCGAACCGTATCTTGAGTGATAGGCTTCTGTGGTGCAGGTTCCAGTTTGGGAGGCACAATAGATTCGGCTTGAATCGGTGGCTCATCCCAAAGCTCAAATCCCGTATCTACTTCGTCTTGCGTCGCTTCTGGTATTGCAAACTGAGTTGCCATTGCTTCAAGCTCAGGAGCAATATCAAACAGATCGCTCGATTCTGCAACAACTTGAGCAGGGTTGATCGCAGGGGTATGAGCACTATCTGCACTCCGAAAGAACTGTTTGAACCTTGACCAAGTGCGTCGAGAGGTTTGCTGAAGGAGCGACGATCGAGCAGGGGTCGCTCTTGCCAGTTGTTGCAGGGTTTGTGAAACTTCACCGCCTCTTACTCGATCGCCTTCTAAGACAGCAATTTGTCCTTGTCGAAGGTCTGCTAGGGCGGCTTGAGCAATTTCGCGAATTTGATCCGGATGTTGCTTTAATGCCGTTGAAGCTGTTTGAGCGATCGCGCCAAATCCAGATAGATTCAAAGATTCCGCTAATCCTGAAAAAACTTCTATGTGAGTCTCTAAGGTGTGAGCGATCGTCGCTGGATCATTCTGCTCAATTGAGATTGCTAATTGTTCAAGTCGCTCTTGTACGCCCGTTTCAAACAGCGATCGAACAATATCAAACCCCAACTCAGTTGAGGTTGGCAATGCAGCATTCGTGTCAAAATGCTTGCCGAGCTTTTTCCGAATCTTGGTGAAGAGAACATCGGAGCGATTCAGTAACTCTGTGTCCTGAGATTGAACCCCCGCGATCGCGCTGGTCAACGGCAACCGCAAACATTCATATGCTTCGTACATCAATGCTTCTAACTCAGCATCGATCTCAACTTCAGGCTGATAAAATGCTTTGAATACATCTTCAAATGAATGCGCGATCGATTTCATACTCTCAAATCCCACACTCGCGGCAGCGCCTTTCAGCGTATGTGCGGCTCGCATCAGTTCGTGAACCTGGGCGGGCGAACGATCTTGGCGAAGTGAAAGTAAATTTTGCTCGATCGATTGAAGTAAGTCCTGGGCTTCAGTCAGAAAATAGGAGTAAGTCTGTTCTCGAAGTTTAGCGTCGGAAATCATAGGGAACTTAGAAGGCTAGATTGGGGCGAAGAAGGGTAAAAAAGTTAAGCTCCAAATCAGCAAATGCCCATTCAGAACTCAACTTAATTCCTAACTAACTTTGAACTGTCCGACACTGGTTTGCAGTTGTTGTGCTGTTGTCAGGAGTTCTTGGAATGATGAAGAAATTTGGCTAGACTGAGCCGAATTCTTGTTCGCAAGCGTTGCGACATCGGTCATTGATTGAGTGACTAATTTCGACTGTTGCGTTTGCGCCAATGTTGCCTGAGTGATGCCTTGAACCAATTGACTGATTTGCGCGGTTGCGTTGATAATCTCGGTCAATTGCTGACGAGTTTCATTCACCAATCCAGTTCCGCTCACTACCTGCTGGATGCCTGTATCCATGGCGGTTGCCACTGCGCTTGTTTCTGATTGAATTTCTTGGGCAAGTTTCTCAATCTCA
>DATJEM010000257.1:0-3288 GCA_035496615.1 Leptolyngbya sp. | reverse complement strand
AGATACATTGAGAGCGTGGCGATTGCTGTGCGAACAATCCCGGCGAGAGTTCCAGATGATCTATGATTTGTTAGATATCTCGCTAGTGGAGCGGGGAGAGTCATTTTACAATCCATACTTGGCACAGGTAGTGGAAGACTTAGATCGATCGCGCTTACTCGTCGAAGATCAAGGCGCAAAATGTGTGTTTCTTGAAGGCTTTACCAATCGCGAAGGCAATCCCTTACCGTTGATCATTCAGAAGTCTGATGGCGGATATAACTATGCAACAACTGATTTGGCAGCGATTCGTTATCGGATACAGCAAGATCACGGCGATCGCTTAATCTACATTACCGATGCAGGACAAGCGAATCATTTTGCTCAAGTGTTTCAAGTTGCACGTCGAGCGGGATGGATTCCTGAAACGGTTGAAGTAGTTCATGTGCCGTTTGGATTGGTGCAGGGTGAAGACGGCAAGAAGCTGAAAACGCGATCGGGCGACACGGTTCGACTGCGAGATCTGTTGGATGAGGCGATCGAGCGTTCTCGTACAGACTTAGAAGCGCGACTCAAAGCAGAAGATCGCCAAGAGTCGGAAGACTTTATCAATGACGCGGCTCAAACGGTTGGGATTGATGCGGTAAAGTATGCTGACCTTAGCCAAAATCGCACCAGCAACTATATTTTTAGCTATGACAAAATGCTATCGCTTCAGGGCAATACAGCACCTTATATGCTTTATGCCTATGTTCGAGTGCAAGGGATTAGCCGCAAAGGACAGATTGACTTTGAGCAGCTAGGCTCTGACACCAAAATTGCGCTGCAAGAAGAAACTGAGTTTGCATTGGCAAAACATCTCTTACAGATGGATGAGATCCTCGCTGAAGTCAGTTCTGATTTGATGCCAAATCGATTGTGTCAGTATCTATTTGAACTGAGCCAGAAGTTTAATCAGTTCTACGATCGCTGTCCCGTTCTCCAAGCCGAGGAATCAATCAAAGTTTCGCGATTAGTTCTCTGTGACTTAACTGCGAAGACTTTGAAGCTAGGACTATCGCTTTTAGGGATTCGGGTGCTAGAAAGAATGTAAAAGAGCGATCGAGAAAAGTCTAAGCGATTGTCTGGACTGAATCCGACTTGACCATAGACGGTAACAGATCATCCTCAAAGTCTGCCAAAATGAGGGAGTTAGACGGCGAGGATCGGTCGCATTCACCAACCAATTGGGTATAGCCTCTCGTGTTTGATCGATCTGAGATGATTAAACATTCTTGTACTTTGTCGGTTGATTGTACCGCGATCGCGTTGGAGCAAAGCGCTGCGTCGTCAGTGCTTGATTTAGCTCATAGTCATCTTTCAAGCTGCTTCAAAATGCGCGAAAATAGAATCAGAGACGCGATTCTACAGAAATCAATCAAGCCAGAGCGTCACCTCCTCATCTATCATGAGCAAAAGGCAAAACGACGAGCGATCGCACTAAAGCAATTTCAAAACGGTATGACAAAACAGCGTGTTCTTTCGGGTGTCCAAACGACTGGAAATCTTCATCTCGGCAATTATCTCGGCGCAATTCGCAACTGGGTCGAAGGGCAAAATCAGTACGAGAATTATTTCTTTCTGGCTGACCTGCACGCGATTACTGTGCCGCACGATCGCGAAACCTTAGCCGAAAACACCTACGAAGTTGCCGCGCTCTATCTCGCTTGCGGACTCGACTTAGAACACACCACGATTTTTGTGCAATCTCATGTTCCCGCTCATGCCGAGTTCGCCTGGTTACTGAGTTGCATTACGCCGCTCAACTGGCTCGAAGACATGATCCAATTCAAAGAAAAACGGATCAAGCAGGGTCAAGATGTGGGCACAGGATTATTAACTTATCCGGTTTTGATGGCATCTGATATTTTGCTATATGAGCCGGATAAAGTCCCGGTAGGCGAAGATCAAAAACAGCATTTAGAACTGACTCGCGATTTGGTCGATCGATTTAATTTCAAATTCTCCACGCCCGAAACTCCGGTTCTCAAACGCCCCGATCCGCTGATTCGAGCCGATGGCGCACGAGTCATGAGCCTGACCGACGGCACGAAGAAAATGTCTAAATCCGATCCCTCTGAACTGAGCCGCATCAACCTACTTGATCCGCCCGATGTGATCCAAAACAAAATCAAGCGCTGTAAAACCGATCCGGTGCGGGGTCTCACCTTTGGCGATCCAGAACGTCCGGAATGCAATAATCTACTGACGCTTTATATGCTGCTATCGGGCAAACCGAAAGATGAAGTCGCTGCCGAATGTCGAGAAATGGGCTGGGGACAGTTCAAGCCCTTATTCACCGAAACGACGATCGCGGCTCTCACCCCCATCCAAGAAAAATATCACGCGATTCGAGCCGATCAGAACTATCTTGAGTCTGTTCTACGATCGGGACGAGAAAAAGCCGCCGAAGTCGCAAACCAGACATTAACCAAAGCGAAAAAGGCGATGGGGTATACCCTGCCCCATTGAAGCATAAGGGCAACTTTATAAACTCCTGTAAAAGTTTCGGAAAGTAACTTCAAAATGCTCCAACTTCCCCGATACGCTAAGTTAAGAACTGCCATTGACGATCGCACATGACCCATTCTCAATTCCCTGATCTCGGTCACGCTCCGCTTTCTGCTCTCCGCACTGCCACCCGCAACGGTGAGTTTCTGATCACGGCTGAAGTCGCGCCTCCAAAGGGTACGAATGCCGCCCACATGATAGAAATGGCACGATTACTGAAAGGGCGCGTACATGGTGTGAATATCACCGATGGCAGTCGCGCAGTCATGCGGATGTCGTCTTTGGTGTCAGCGGCACTGTTGCTACAGCAGGGAATTGAGCCGATTTATCAAGTTGCCTGTCGCGATCGAAACGCGATCGGGCTACAAGCCGATCTGCTCGGCGCTCATGCATTGGGAATCCGCAACGTTTTGGCACTGACAGGAGATCCCGTGAAAGCGGGTGATCATCCCGAAGCGCGATCGGTGTTTGAACTCGAATCCGTCCGCTTGCTGCAACTGATCGGCAAACTCAACGGCGGCAACGATTGGAAAGATCGATCGCTGACCGATGGCGAAACCGATCTATTTGTCGGCGCGGCGGTCGATCCGCAATGTCACAGTTGGTCAGGATTGCAGCGACGATTTGAGCGGAAGATAGAAGCAGGAGCGCAGTTTTTTCAGAGTCAATTGATTACGGACTTCGATCGCTTAGACAAGTTCATGAGTCAAATTGCTGCAAATCACGGAAAGCCCGTTTTGGCGGGAATCTTTCTGCTTA
>DATJEM010000256.1:0-4963 GCA_035496615.1 Leptolyngbya sp. | reverse complement strand
TCAAGCGGTCTTCCCAGCGCCAGCGAATATCCCGTTCTGCCGCCATTGCTTTTACGGTTGAAATGCCCGTCATCATCTCGACAAGCTGAGAATTTTGCTCACTCGTGTCGTTGAAGTTCTCGCGGGAAACTCGGCGGAGCAAGGGAGTCGCGATCGCAGCCAGTAATACCAAGGGGGGAATTAAGGCAATCACTAACAGGGTTAGCTGCCAGTTGTAATAAAACATCAGTCCGAGATAGACGATCGCCATCGTTGCATCAAGCCAAGTTGAAATCAGTTGGCGAACCAGAAACATTTGCACTTTCTGGTTTTCTTGAACGCGAGTGATCACATCTCCAACCTGCCGATCTTCAAAGAATTTCAACGGCAACTTCAACGCATGACCAACAAATCCACTCAGCAGTGTCAGATCTAAGCGATTCGCAAAGTAATCCAGCAGATATCGCCGCATCGCCATCAGCCCAACCCGCCATACGCTAAACAGAAGTAACCCGATCGCAAATACATTGAGCGCTGAAACGCTCTTCTGAGTCACGACCCGATCGAGAATCACTTGAGTAAATAGCGGCGTGATCAGTCCGAAGACCTGAATCAACAATGACAGTAAGATAATTTGAAACAAGGTTGGGCGATGCGACCAAAGCATCTGACCGAAGCGAAAAATACTGCGATCGTCATTTTTGTCCAGCGACTTCAATTCCGGTGTAGGAGTCAACAGCAGCGCGTAGCCTGTCCATTGTTTGAGAAATTCTGGTTCAGACATCGATCGCTTTCCTTTCGCTGGATCAGCAATTAGAATTCGCTTGCCCTGAACCCGATAAACAACGATGTAATGATCTCCCTGCCAATGGGCGATCCAGGGTTGCTGATCGCGCAGCCGCCCCAAACTTGCCCGCACCGGACGCGCCTGAAATCCGACCGCTTCGGCTGCATTTGCTAAGTTTTTTAGCGTCGCTCCCGTGCGTCCAACTTTTGCCAGGTTTCGCAGCACGTTTAAGCTCAATCGCTTGCCCCAATACTGCGCGATCATTGCCAAACACGCAACCCCACAATCTGAAGAGCTTTGCTGCTCAATATAGGGATAGCGCCGTCCCAACCGAAACCGCCATTTCGATCGTGCTGGCTGCGGAAATTCGACGATCGCAGGTTCTGATTTATCCTCAGATTGCACCTCAGCAATAGGAGCAATAGGCGGCACAATGCGCGGTTTTGAAACTGGTTTGGAGACTGTGGCAGGTTTGACAGCAGGGGTTGAGCCAGTGGGTAGGATTGTTTTGATCGGGGGTGCGATCGCGATTGCGCTCTCCCATGCTGCATTCGGTAATTGGTACACCCGTAATTCAGTTTTTGCTCTCAACTCTGGCGCGATCGAGCGAGTTTCCCAGGTATTGACTGTTTCGTCAGGCTCAACCTCGCCCGATCGTAGCCAGCAGTATCCTTGATTCGCGTTGGATTGAGCGATTAAGGTTCCAGCGGGGACTGCGATCGGATTAAACAGGGGCAAAAGCTGCTGAAATTGAGCGCTATTAATTCGCAAGGTTGCTAAGTTTGTTTGTGTCTTTAAGAAAATTAACTGTTCTCTGCAACGGGCTTGATCCGTCCAAAGTTTGCGCCATTGTGGAAGTCGATCGAGCCAAAGCGATAAGTTATTGACTTGAATTAAACGGACATCACTTGCGGCAATCGCTCGATAGTCGATCGCAGTTTTACACAATGTTGTATCCTGACCCAAAACTGCTCCGGCTTCCACAATTCCAACCGAAACCTCTTGCTGTTTTTGGTCTAAACTGACTAATCGGACTCGCCCAGACTGAACGAGATAAAATTGATCGATCGAGATGTCTTCTCCAAATTTGAAATCTAAAACATTCAGCGATTGGCTAAGTTCTCGCGCCAGCGGTACGCCAATCTGCAAAAGCTGAACTAAGACCTCCGAATGCTCATGGAATCGCTGCGAAGTTGGGGACAGATCTGCGCTGATTCGATCGTGCATAGCGAATTTCCTCAAAAGGAACCATCGCCCCTATCAGAGACGACAATCTTGAAGTGAATGTTAAAAAAGTTTTAGCGACCTGGGTAAACCGATCCCGATTCAGTTGATTTAGCGATTGAGTGGAATAGCAGGGAACAGTAAAAAAGGTTCATATTCTTGCTTTAGAACCTTTCTTTCGATTGACAGCCCAAAAGAAGCTTTGTTTTCAACAAATAAATCAAATCTCATTGCGCCTAACCTGTTGCCTAACCTGTTGATTGAGTACAGGAGAGCCAGAGCCGATAGCCGAATCAAAGGAGCGATCGCACAGAGTTGCGGCATTGAGCAACCCGACCAAACACGAAATAATTAGGACTTGCTATTTACAGTTTTGCTAAGTAATGCAAAGTGTTGTAAACGAACGCTTTAACAAGTTTATCTTGAGTTCTCCACAAAATTCTAAAGAATGAATTACAGACTGTCAAGCCCACTACAAAATGAATTTTCTATCTTATTTCTTGCGCTAAAAACGAGTCTTTACTCTTGCTGTTTGGCGATGTAAATCCTTCTTAAGATGGAACATCTCTTTGACATTTGGATTACTAATTGCGGCGATAAAACGTACTCAATCCATCGAGTGAACCACCTAATCAGTTGTGACTAACGGCATCCGCTACACGTTCAAATCAATATAATTTGATTAGCATTCTAATAGTTCGTCTACTTTATTATCTGATTGTTAGAGTCTAGAGCTACAAACGATTCAATCGGCTCTATATAGCTTTGAGACTGATGGTTAAATCCTAAGCATTCAAAAGATCTCGAACAAGAAATCTTCAAGCGTTGAAAGTGTTCAAGCAAAGACAACATCTGCGGCTTTCTTGAAGTTTTTTACTCAAAAATGCGGTGTTCGATCGGCATTCAAACCCCACTCCGTCTCAGTCCCGTTATCCATCAAAATTGTTCGGCATCCCGCGATACCAGAGTCAATTTCAATCCTCGTTCAACCCTCGATCGTATAGCGCCATCAACGCAGATTGAGCGAATAGCGCAAATAAAATCTTGCTCGGTTCCGCAGGATCAGGAACATCCGGCATCCGCGTTCTATCCTGATCGAGAAAAACGGCGGCAAACATTCGATCGTTTCCTGCAAAAAAAAAGATTCTGTAAAAACTCCCGATTTGCGCTCGAAGTTTTTAGACTGAAAGGAGTGTCAGATCTGCATATCCGACGTGGCTCCGACCGTACTTCAAGGAAAACCGCGTCAAACCATACGTAAAGTGCTGCAAACTCAACCCTGTGGGCTAACGTAGTAAGCAACGGCAACTAAACTGTAAGCAATGCCAGAAGGAAAGAACTATGGGATTATTTGACCGCATTAGCCGCGTTGTCCGCTCCAATGTAAATGACATAGTGAGCAAAGCAGAAGATCCAGAAAAGATTCTGGAACAAGCTGTCATCGATATGCAAGAAGACCTAGTGCAGCTTCGTCAAGCCGTGGCGCAGGCGATCGCTAGTCAGAAACGCACGCAGCAGCAGTACAACCAAGCACAGACCGAATCGAACAACTGGCAGCAACGGGCACAGTTGGCACTACAAAAAGGCGATGAATCTCTTGCCCGCGAAGCCCTCTCTCGCAAGAAGACCCACACCGAAACTGCCACGTCGCTCAAATCTCAACTCGAAAATCAAAGCACTCAGGTAGACACGCTCAAGCGCAGTTTGATCGCCCTAGAAGGCAAGATTTCCGAAGCGAAGACCAAAAAAGATATGCTCAAAGCGCGAGCGAGTGCTGCCAAAGCGCAAGAGCAACTGCAAAACATGGTCAGCAACATGGGAACTAGCACTGCAATGGGCGCTTTTGAGCGCATGGAAGACAAAGTGCTACAGCTCGAAGCCCGATCGCAAGCCGCAGGCGAACTGGCAGGAGCCGATCTCGAATCCCAGTTCCGGGCACTCGAATCGGGCGATGTCGATCTCGAACTCGAAGCGATGAAACAGCAAATGCTGGCAGGCTCTTCCCAAGCGCAGCAGTCTCTACCGGGAACCGCCGCGCCCCAGTCCCAACCGACTCAAGCTCCTAAAGATGAGGTGGTTGATGCTGAACTTGAGGATCTCAAAAAACAGCTAGATAACCTTTAGGATGAATTGAAAAGAGTGCGATCGGGCTGAAGTATGCCGTGCGATCGCACTCTTTTTAGATCTTGTGTACTAGAGCATTCAAGACTGCTATCACGAATGTTCTGCTTGTTTATCACAGCGAAGAAGCATTTTTATTGCACTAACAACGAGGGCGATAAACGGTTGATGCGCTCAAGCAGAGGGTCGCCGACGAACAGATTAAACCTGGATCGACAACACTGAAACTGACATCTGGTTTAGATAAAACCGCGATCGTGCTGTGTAGTCTCTCAATCAGGAAGACATTCCGATCAGCGGCGCTCCATCTTTGACGACCGATCGGACATTACCTTGAGGACTATCCTATCTTTCAAGGCGCAAAAGTGATGATTTGTGATCGCAATGTAGATAGCGGCTGATGTAACCGCAGACAAAGGACTTAGCGTAAGATGCAAAAGAACCTGCGCGCCCTGTTAGGCTTAGTATGACCCAACCGCAAACCGATTCGATTCAGCGCTCATCGTGGGTGCCAAAATTTAGCACTCAGTCGGCGATCGCAACTTTCGCACTTTGTTTAGCTCCCCTTGCCCTCTCTAGCGGCTCGATTTTTATGACGATCGCCGCTGAAGAAATGACCGCAAATCAAGTGGCGCTCAGTCGGGTCGCCATTGCCGCGCTCGTGTTTTCCCTATGGAATGGCATCCGAGCGATCGCACCCGCATCCGAAACTGTACTCGGTCAAATCGGCTGGCGTGAAGTGGGACTGCTGATCGCGGCGGGCAGTAGCACGGCTGCTTTTCTGGTGCTGCTGGCTTGGGCGCTGGCTCATACTCAAGTAGCAAATGCGACATTGCTGACTCACATGATGCC
>DATJEM010000255.1:0-6516 GCA_035496615.1 Leptolyngbya sp. | reverse complement strand
CCACTCTATCAATTGATTCCATTTTTAGCGTACACCTTGAACTATGAACAAACAGAACTAGCAACAGCAGATAAGTTAGCCGATCGCATCATGCAGCAAACCCGCGAGAATTCGCTGACTGCCATGTTAGAAGTGTTGAATGAGATTGTCAGTTCAGAACGATTTGAACCCGTCGAAGCGGAAGAGGACGATCGCTATGTGCGCCCCAACCAAATCACGGTGATCACCATGCACAAAGCAAAAGGACTCGATTGGGACTATGTTTTCATTCCGTTTTTGCATGAAAATATGATTCCTGGATCGCTTTATGTTCCCCCTGCAACCCAGTTTTTGGGCGATTTTACTTTACCTGAAGTTGCACGGGCACAGATTCGAGCGATCGTGCATCAAGAACCGATTCCGAACACAGATGAAGCTTGGGAAAGAGCGGGATACTTGAAAACTGCAGAAGAGTTTCGATTGCTGTATGTTGCCATGACACGGGCGAAGCGATTGTTGTGGATGTCGGCGGCAAAACAAGCTCCGTTTAGTTGGAATAAGCCAGAAAATTTGGACGATCGTCAACCTTGTCCAATCATTCCCGCCCTAAAACAACAGTTTCCGCTCTCGGTCATTGGGGGAACCGATGAAGACGATGTGGAGTTTTAAAAGAACTAAAGGACAATCACATACTCCAAGCGAGCCAATTCCAGTTCCGGAGTTTGCGAAGGGTTTGCGTTTAACCGTTGGACAAATCTTTGGATAGCTTGCAGCGTAGCTCGATCGCACTCCTGCGTCAGTGATCTGAACTTATCCGTACACTAACCTGTACTCCAAATAGTAAGATTGTTGTATCATAGTTTCGGTGTCTACTGAATCATCAAAGCATTTTGGTTGAATATGAGGCAACAGATCGATCGATGGATAACTTGCCATTCGTCAGTATTTTAATTAATAACTACAACTATGCAGGGTTTGTTGATCAAGCGATCGACAGTGCCCTAAATCAAACCTACGATCGCGTCGAAGTGATCGTCGTCGATGACGGTTCCAAAGACCATTCACGAGAAATCATCGCACGCTACAAAGATCGAATTACTCCCGTATTCAAAGAAAATGGCGGTCAAAGTTCTGCTTTTAATGCTGGATTTCATGCAAGTCAAGGCGATATTATTTGCTTCTTAGACGCAGATGATTACTGCTTTCCAGAAAAAGCCAGCCAAGTGGTTGAACAGCTTCAAAATCATCCTGATGCAGGCTGGTTCTTTCATCGGTTGCAGCGAGTTGATACAACCGGCGAGCCGCTCAACCCGCATCGTGAAGCGAATCATGCTGAATTGAGTCTGCTGGATTTACGATCGCAAATCCTCAGAGGGCAAGCCGTGCAAACGATATTTCCAGCAACCAGCGGTTTGTGTTTCAAACGAGAGATCTTGCAGCAGACTTTGCCCATGCCAGAGCAATTACGACTCTCAGCCGACAATTTCCTCCGGCTTTCAGCCGCTTATTTATCGCCCGGTTTGCTCTCAGAGACAGAACTCGCAGTGCATCGAATTCACGGTTCTAATGCTTACGAATCTGGTAAAAATACCGCTTATCTTCACGCTGAAACCAACATTCAAACTTCTTACCACCTCAGAAAACGTTTTCCTGAAACCGCAGCCTTCACCAAACAGCTTTTCTCCCATTCACTCGGTCAGGTTGCAGGACATTCAGGCATCAATAAAGCCTCTCAAATTGCAGAATCTAACGAGTATCTAAAAACCTTTTTCACGCCGAGCGATTGGATTGCGTACAGTCCTCGAATCCTGTACAACTATGCTAAATCGGTAATCAACCGCAACTGAACTCAATTCAAGAAAAAGCGATCGCAGACAAAACCCGCGATCGCAGCAAGACAAGGATGAATTTGCAGAAATTAGAACAGCCGCTGAACCGCTATTCTAAGCATGACTCGCCCTCTCCGTCGTATTACCAAATACAAGAAAGATGTTCTTTTGGTTTCAGGCTATTTTTTCAGCGATCGAAAACCCGACGAAAATCCTAAATCCGATGCGTGTATCAGTCACTAATTGACAAGAATGATCATTAATTTAGTCCAACGCTGCCTATTGTCCTGAAATACGGTATCTCCTGATACAAAAGACTTGTATTTCTGTTCCTACTATAGAGCAAGTTCATGAACCCCCAGCAGTATCATCCTACGAAAAAATGGAAGTTAATTGTTAGAGCCTGTTGCATCCATCCGCTTTATCTCAAAAGGCTTCAAACCGTTGCTGAACATCATCAGGCAGCAATAACGCTGTTGCGATCGCCGCTGGAAACTGAGTCCAATGGACTTAGAATCGCGCGATCGTTGGGTAGAATTTTCCAAAGCCAAAGGCACGATGTTCACACATACCAACATTCCAGAAGCGCCGTGGTTTACCGTCGAAGCAGATGACAAAAAGCGTGCTCGTCTCAACTGTCTCAACCACATCTTGAGCAAAGTTCTCTACACCGATATGACTCCAGAAGCAATAGAGTTACCGCCCCGCCGAATTGCCCCCGATGACTATGTTCGTCCCCCTCGGAATGAACAGTTTTTTGTTCCCCAAGCTTATTAACTTTTACCGTTTTTACAGGATAGACCCATGAGCCATGAACTGCGCGTTAAAGCGATTTCTCAAGTCACCGATCGAACTCCGCTCCCGCCCAAAGTTCCCGCGCGTTTAGAGGCGATTTGGGCGACAGATGTGTTTACGTTGAGCAAAATGCAAGCGTGTCTGCCCAAAGAGGTGTTCAAATCGTTGCAAAAAACGCTGAAAACAAACGGAAAACTGGATATTTCGGTTGCCGGAATCGTTGCCGCTGCAATGAAAGACTGGGCAATCTCGAAAGGCGCACTTTACTATGCTCACATCTTCTATCCGCTCACGAATGCAACGGCTGAAAAGCACGATGGCTTTATCTCCGTGCAAAGCGATGGTTCTGTGATTTCAGAATTTACCGGAAAGGTTCTCGTTCAGGGTGAACCAGATGGGTCTTCATTCCCGAATGGAGGGTTGCGAGCGACCAATGCAGCACGGGGCTACACGGCTTGGGATGTGACTAGCCCAGCCTATGTGATGGAAACCGACAACGGCGTAACGCTGTGTATTCCGACGGTGTTCGTTTCTTGGACAGGGGAAGCGCTCGATAAGAAAACGCCGCTGCTGCGATCGAATTCAGCCATGAATAAAGCCGCAACTCGCGTGCTGAAGCTGTTGGGATACACCGATGTTGCAACCGTAAACTCAAGCTGTGGAGCCGAGCAAGAGTATTTTCTCGTCGATTCTCACTTTGCCCACAATCGCCCAGATTTATTGCTAACGGGTCGAACGTTGTTTGGCAAGTCGCCTGCCAAAGGACAACAGTTTGATGATCACTACTTTGGAGCGATTCCAGAGCGGGTTCAAGTGTTTATGCAGGATGTGGAAGAAAAGCTGTATCGGCTCGGAATTCCTGCCAAGACTCGGCACAATGAAGTCGCACCGGGACAGTTTGAAATCGCGCCATTTTTTGAAGCCGCGAACGTTGCGAGTGATCACCAACAGTTGATCATGACGCTGCTCAAAATTACCGCAAAGAAACATGGCTTTGTTTGCTTGCTGCATGAAAAGCCGTTTGCGGGCATCAACGGTTCAGGAAAGCACGTCAACTGGTCGGTTGGCAACCCAACTCAAGGAAATTTGCTTGATCCAGGTGATACACCCCACAAAAATCTTCAGTTTCTATTGTTCTGTGGTGCAGTGATTCGAGGCGTTCATCTCTATGGTTCCTTGCTTCGTGCCGTGGTGGCAACCGCAAGTAATGATCATCGATTGGGCGCAAATGAAGCTCCTCCAGCGATTATTTCAGTCTACCTCGGCACCCAGCTTGAAGAAGTGTTTGAGCAAATCGCCAAGGGTGAAGTCAATGACTCGGCTCACGGCGGCATGATGGATCTCGGTGTCGATACCTTACCGATTTTCATCAAAGATCCGGGCGATCGTAACCGTACCTCTCCCTTTGCCTTCACCGGAAACCGCTTTGAGTTCCGCGCAGTCGGTTCGGGGCAGTCGGTTTCAGGTCCGCTAGTGGCGATGAACACGGTGTTGGCAGATTCGCTCACCTGGGTGGCAGACAAGCTCGAAGCGGAAATGGCAAGCGGCGCTGAACTGAATAGCGCCGTGTTTGCTGTGTTGAAAGAAGTCATGGACAAGCATAGAGCCGTTGTGTTTGGCGGGGATGGCTATTCGGAGGAATGGCACAAAATGGCAGTCGAGGAGCGGGGGCTTTCCAACCTTCGGACAACCGCAGATGCTTTGCCTGTGCTGAAAGATCCGATGATCGAAGAACTGTTCGATCGCTTGGGTGTTCTCACTCCAGTTGAGCTTGAAAGCCGCTTTGATGTGTATGCAGAGCAGTACATTCAATCGATCGAAGTCGAAGCAAAACTCGTCGTCAGCATGGCAAAGACGATCATCTATCCGGCTGCGGTGCGATATATCTCTGATCTGGCAACCGCGATCGCGAATCTTGGCAACATTGGGATCACGATCGAAAAGGCAACCGCTGAGAAAGTGGCAGCTTTGATTCAATCAATGACTGATCATGTCAGCAAGCTGAGTGCAGCAATGGATAAACACGATTTCGAGACCATTGAAGAGCAAATGCAGTACTGTGCAAAAACGATTCGTCCATTGATGGATCAAGTTCGCGAGTACGCCGATGCCCTTGAAGGCGAGATCGCGGATGACTTGTGGCCCATGCCAACTTATCAGGAAATGCTGTTTGTGAAGTAACTTAACTCCATCCCAGAGATCGTTCAACCCTCTGGGATGGTCTATTTCAATCGATCGATCAAATGATCCCCCACTCTCAAAGCATTCGCCATCACTGTGAGAGCAGGACTGACACTTGCACTGGAGGGGAAAAAGCTGCTATCGACCACATAAAGGTTATCAACCTCGTGAGCGCGACAGTTGAGATCTAACACTGAAGTCTGCGGATCTTCCCCAAATCGGCACGTTCCACACTGATGCGCCACGACTTGGACAGGCATATCGCTTCGAGGATGCGCTACTCGATTAAACACAGACGGTTGCAGAGCTTCCACTTTTTTCAGCACGTCCGTCCAGCGATACACCAAGCGATCGTGTGCCTCAGCGTTACTCGGCGTAAAATCGAGATGCAATCGATCGCCCACAAACCGAACGCGATTACTGGGATTAGGCAAATCCTCGGTTTGCAGCCACCAACCCAGCGATCGAGTTGCCAATTGTCGCACTCCAAACTGAGGTAACAATCGAGAAATCGCAGAAAGAACCGGGGGAGCTTCGGTAAAGAGGACATCTTGCAAAATACCGCCAGAGTTCTGCACATGACCCATCGGGTAAGCAAAGTCACTATCGCCCCAGTAAAAATCATTGATGCTCACAGTGCGAGAAAACAAGCCGGAATTGGTGTCCGTCATGAGCTGCACGACGACTGAAAGCTGCTGTTTCATCAAGTTACGACCGACTTGATCAGACCCATTGGCGATGCCGTTGGGATATCTTTCGTTTTGCGATCGCAGTAACAGGGCAGCAGAGTTAATCGCGCCGCAAGATAGAACAATGATATCGCCGAGAAATAGATAAGATTGTTCACCAATTTTTGCTTGAACGGCTTTAATCGCTGTTCCCGACGGATTTGTATGTAAACAAACCACGTGAGCCAACGTTTTTAGAGTGACATTCTCATGTTGCAGCGCGGGAACGATTCCGGTATCTTCAGAGTCGGTTCTCCCGCGATCGTTCAATCCCAGCGGCAAATAAGCCGGATGTAAGCCTTGCTTGGAGAGTCCATCACACACCGTTTGAATGTGCGCTTCGTGTTCAATAGGGGAGAAAGGATAGTCTTCGCTGTGAGGCGGTTCGGTTGGATCGTCGCCGGATTTGCCGTGAACTTGATAAAGCTTTTCGGCTTCGGTGTAGTAAGGTTCAAACTCCGCGTATTTGACTGCCCATTCTGGAGAAATGCCGTTTTGATGTTGAACCGTTTCAAAGTCGCGATCGCGCATTCGCATCAAGACGCTGCTATAAATTTTTGTATTACCCCCAACCGCATAGTTCGTTTGCGGATAAAACGGCTCTCCGTTCTCGTCGTACCACTGTTCCGGGGCGTGAAACTGCTCTTTGTTGAACAGTTCAGTATCTTTGACTTGGGAGCTTTCTTTGCCCAAAAATCCGCCCCGTTCGAGCACAAGAATCTTCTTTCCAGTTGGAGCCAGCTTTCGCGCTAGTGTTCCGCCCCCTGCACCCGTGCCGACAATAATCACATCGTAGTATTGATCATCTATAATCATTCGCTTGCCCCGAAATTATTGCCAAACAATTATTACCAACCATCAATTATTACCAACCATCAATTATTGCCAAACATAGAGTAGAACATACAAAACAATCCAAATTACATCGACAAAGTGCCAGAACAATGAAGTCGCTTCTACACCAAAATAACCCCTGTCATAGTTACCCGGAATAAACGATCGAC
>DATJEM010000254.1:0-6029 GCA_035496615.1 Leptolyngbya sp. | reverse complement strand
AGTTGGAATGTTGTCTTATGCGTTTCTGGCTGCCGCGATTTTGAAAGCTCGAACCTTGTCGCCGACTCGATCGCAGAACTTTGCGACTCGCTTAAAATCCTAGCGTTAGAAAAAACTCACTCTTACGAAGGAGAGCGGCTTAATCTTTAGAAGGACGTGATTTAGAGTTCTAATCATTACTGTCGAATAGCAGGCGTGAATCGCCTCAATTCACCACCATAGATAACTGTTAATCATTCGACTATGACTTTGAATTCACGACCCCGCGCAGGTGCGCCAAAGGCAGCGCTAAATTTCTTTTTACCACTGTCAATTCTTTCGATCGCGCTCGTTGCAGGCGAACTCAAGGCGAATGCTCAAGAACCCAGCACCGTCAAAGCGACCACTGCAACTACTGTAACCACGAAAGGTGCTGCTTTGTTAGGGCAGCCTTCGATCGATATCAACCGTAAGGCTGTCATTCAAGAATTTTCTACCGACTCGCGTTTTACCGTGGCTCAAGCGACTCCTTCGACGATCGATCCGGCTCGTGCGGTTCCGGGTAGCGCTCCTTCTGGCGCTCCCACCAACCCAGCGGAAGTGTCGCCCGATAGTGCGACTCCTTCAACTCCAGCGATCGAGCAAACCACTCCAGTCACGCCCAGTACAGCGCCTGTCGTCGTACCGACAACGCCAGCAACGCCCGGTGTCACTCCAGTCACGCCCACAACGCCTAGTACAATTACTCCGACAACGCCTGAAACAACGCCTGTTACACCAGAGACAACCACACCAGAGACAACCACACCCACGACACCAAGCACAACGCCAGAGACGACTCCCGGAACACCCGTCAGTCCTTTTCAGGGACTTGATCCAGGGCGGGCAACTCGTTCTGGCTCTAGCTACGTTGGAATTGGCGGCAACATTGGGCTTGGAGACGGGGACATTCCTTTGGGTCAGGGAAGCTTTGCCTTGATCAGTAAGATTGGGTTGACGCGAAACTTCTCAGTGCGTCCGTCCATTCTGTTTAACGACGATGTGGCAATTCTGTTGCCTGTCACCTATGATTTCAGCTCGAATAATCCTGTAACGGGCGGATTAGGCTTTAGAGCGGCTCCTTATGTAGGGCTTGGCGCAGCAATTTCAACGGGTCGCGGTGGCGATGTTGGCTTATTGCTGACGGGCGGGGTTGATGTGCCGCTTTCGTCGCAATTTACGGCAACGGCTGCGGTGAATGCTTCGGTCACTGGACAAGCCGCCGTTGGCATTCTGGTAGGAGTTGGCTATAACTTCGCTGGTTTCTAGCCTGGTCTACGCCCCAAAGATTCCATTAAGCATTCGGAGCTTGTTCCGGATGCTTCTTTGTTTGAAAGCTGGGCGATCGTCCTAAACCTAAAGCGTAAATTCTGCAAATTCATCATCGGTGGTGGGTGCGATCGTAGTTGCAGTTTGAAAGTGCTGAGATTTAATCAATTCGCTGAACTTAGCTTGCGGATTTTGCTGAATTAGATTCAGTGCGGTCATAAAATCGCGGATGATTTCGCCTGGGGTTAGGCGCGTTTCGGTGCCTATTTTTCCGTTACGAACGGCTGCAATAAATGCCGAAATTTCCGCAGAAGCTGGCGGATTTTTGAGTTCGTAATGGGTGGCAAAGACGATCGAGATTCGCTTTAACAACTCCTGAAGTTCAGCCTCATTCAGCGGATCGAGATGAATCACGGGAGCGCTTGTATCGATCGCATCCGATTGCACAATTCGGCTTTGAGCCGTGCGGCGCTGCCAAGCCGGATCGCTATACAGTCCGCGTCTAGGATCTTCTAGAAATTGAGGCGTGCCGCCAATCAATGTTCCTAAGTGGCTGACTTTACCTTGCATCGCATCATTGAACATTGCAAGTAGCTTGTCGTAGTTATTTTGACGGGCGATCGCGGTTGGAATCTTTGACAAATGCACTACTTCATCCAAAATCACAATCAAGCCTTTGTAATCAATATCTGCGGCAAATCTTGCAATGAGTTTGATGTAGTCGTACCAAGAATCATCATCAATAATCACGCGAACCCCTAAAGCCGCTTTCGCTTCGGTTTTGGTCGAAAACTCGCCGCGCAGCCAGCGCATTGCGGATTCTTTTTTGGTTTCATTGTTCGATCGATATCCCGTCCAATAGGCAATGATCACGGTGGCAAAATCAAAGCCATTGACGAGATCCGCGACATCTTGAGTGACGAATCGAATTCGCGCTTCAACCTGTTGATCAAAGCCTGCTTCATTCGGTTTTGTCCCCGTTTCTTCTGCCACTTGTGCTTGAATTGCGGCGATCCAGCGCTCCAAAATAATCGTTAATGCGCCGCCTTCCGGGCGGCTTTTGGTTGCCAGATTTCGCATCAGTTCGCGGTAGGTTGCGACTCCTGCGCCTTGACTGCCAGTTAAGCGGCGATCGGGCGTAATATCCGCATCTGCCACCACAAAACCACTTTCCATCGCCAAGTTACGAATCAGTTGCAGCGTAAAGCTTTTTCCGGCTCCGTAGCGTCCGATGATCAACCGAAACGTTGCGCCTCCGTTGGCAACATGAGCAAAATCTTGCTGAATGGCGGCAATTGCTTTTTCTCGTCCGACCGCAATCTGTTCTAAGCCCAATCGGGGCACAACGCCTGCACTCAGAGCATTAACGAGGGCAGTAGAGATGCGCTTTGTGAGTTTAGGTTGAGGCATAACAGGTTGAGGTGAAATTCAGTGTCTCAGATTAGCATTAAAGCGAGATTCGAGAAGCTGAACGTCGTTTGGATCTGCCTTAAAACATCTGCCAATCTGGAGATTTTAGCGTTCTCAACTGTTCAACCCGTTGGCGAAAAAACCAGCTATCCAAACGGCTGTAATTATGATGTAGCGCATAGGTCAAGCCGATCGACCAGCTCCAAATATGCGCTGTTTGCGTAAAAGCAGAAATTGCCTTGAGTTCAAACTCTTCGAGTTGACCGATTGATTGATATCCCTGCAAAAACGCCTCTCTGACGCGACGGCTCACCCCTGTACTGAGCGCAACTTGGCGAAACTTGCCCAAGTCAAACGATCGCCAACCAAACCCGCATTGATCAAAGTCGAACAACGTTGGCTGATCGGCTTCGGTAAAATGAGCATTACCACTGTGCGGATCGCCCCAACAAATGCTCCAATAGGGCGACGATCGCGGAAATTCTTTTAGTTCAAGCTGAATTTGAGCGATCGTTTCTTCAACATAGTCGCGATCGCTGACTTTCAAAAACGGTGAAATTTCGTTCCAAGATTCATTCAGCAAATACTCTAACGTCAATGGTTTGCGCTCGATCTCACACTTGAACTCAAGTCCCGCTTGATGAACTTTGGAGAGCGTTTCCCCGAGTTTTATAGCCTGTCGAATGCTGAGATCTCCCAGGGGTACCGTTCCGGGCGCATGGATAAATAAAGCTGCATAGCGATCGCCTTCAGGCGCTTGAATCACGATCGACAGTCTTCCATTTTTAGTTCTCAATGGATAGGCAACAGGTAGCGCTTGCTGATGCAAAAAATCCAGCATCGCTAGTTCAAACTCAATGTCAGTTTGCGAGCGCCAGCCCCAGTGCGAAATCCTCAAAACATACGCATCGCGATCGGTTTCTACCCAATACACATCGCTGAGTCCCCGACACCAAAACTTACAGGTTTGCACCATTCCGATGTCATAGCAAGACAAAATTCTAGCCGCGATCGCGCTTGGATCGATCGTAGAATAGAGGACAGAAAATGGCTGTTCAGGCATGAAAGATCGCGCCAACTAAAAGGATTTCAGCAATTTTGTCGTCTTCTATACTGCGCTAGAACTAAACGTGCAACGGTTAAGTGGAATACAAAACAGAATCATTCAAGGGAACCGTTACCGTAAACGTCGCTCCCTCACCTTCGCCTGCACTTTCTGCTCGAATAGTGCCCCCGTGCAATTCGACAATCTGACGGACGATCGCAAGTCCGAGTCCAAGTCCACCAAACTTGCGCGTGGTCGCACTATCCGCTTGACGAAATCGATCGAAGACATACGGCAAAAATTCCGCCTCGATTCCGCTGCCTGTATCAGTAATTTGTAGTTGCGCCGATCGATCCTGCTGAACTAGCCGAATGTTGACTCGACCGCCTTCAGGGGTGAACTTGACCGCATTTGAAAGCAAGTTCCAAACCACTTGCTGGAGCCGGGCTGCATCTCCAATAACGCCTTGAATCGCGGGTTCTGCGTCTACCTGAATCTGAATTTTTTTCGCATCCACAGCAAGTTGAACCGTTTCGATCGCCGCTGAAATCACCCAGACCAAATTCACGGGTTTGACTTCGAGCACAAAATTACCGCGCAGAATGCGAGAGACATCCAGCAAATCTCCGATCAGTTGCGTTTGCAGTTGGGCATTGCGCTCGATCGTTTCCAGGGCTTTATCTTGATTTTCGGGTTTGACCTTGCCCGCTCGTAAAAGCTTTGTCCAACCCAAAATGGGGCTAAGTGGCGTTCTCAACTCATGCGACAACACGGCGAGAAATTCATCTTTGATTCGGTTTGCGGTTTCGGCTTGTTCTCTAGCGGCGCGCTCTGCTTTCGACACGCGCGATCGATCTAGTTCCGTCGCAATTCGCAGCGCAAAAATCGTTAACAAAGATTCGATTAGCGGCACGTTTCTCAATGGCTGACCGTGCATGATGCCAAGCAGCCCGATCGCATCACCGTTGGAATCAAAGAAAGGAATCGCAATATAGCTTTCGATGTTCAAAGGGGCAAGGAGCGGTGCATGGGGGAACAGAAATTGAACGCGGCGCGGATAACAGCAAAGTTTGCGAGTTTGGATCACTTGTTGGCAAGGGGTATCGCGCAGCAGGTAGCTAAAATTTTCTGCGGTTTGACCGTGGGCGGAGACTGCGATCGTCTGAATTGCTTCTTCATCGCGATCGGCTAACTGTCCAATGTAAACATAGTCAACCGCTAAAACGCTTGCAAAATGCCGCACCAAAGCGTCAAAAAATGCTTGACCTGTTTCCGCCGAAACGCCCTGTGTAATTTCTAACAGTGCCGCATCCATTTGGGCGATCGTCTGCGCCGCCAGCCTCAACTCCAGTTCATCCACCACCATTGCCGCTAGGTCTTTCAACGTCTCACGCTGATCGGCATCGAGATCTTCATGCGGATTGCTGTCTAATAAACATAATGTTCCTAAGTTATAGCCATCGTGTGTGATCAACGGCGCACCTGCATAAAATCGTACACCGGGTTCTGCGATCGCAAATGGATTGCACTTTAGGCGATCGTCTTTGTGAGTATCTGGAATGACCAGCAGATCCGCAGAGAGGAGTGAAAAGTTACAAATTGAATCATCGCGCGGCACTTCTCGGCGATCAAAGCCGTAACAAGATTTAAACCAAGTGCGAGATTCATCAATTAAAGAAACTAGAGCGATCGGCAATTTGAACAATCGAGCCGCTAGGTTGGTAATGCGATCGAACGCCGCTTCATTGGGAGTATCTAAGATATTGTATCGACGGAGCGCCTCGACCCGTTCTGCATCATTTTCGGGTCGCAGAGGTTTTGGAGAAGATGCTTGAATGAAAGCTTCGGTCATAACGAACTGCTACTAGAATTGGTTGCAATGAAAGAACGGGTGAGACGATCTTTTATGGCTTCCTGCTTTAGGAATAAGTCGGAATTGTGATCGAGTTTTTGTAAGCATCTCGATTACAGTATGGCACTTTATTTTGATCGAAATAGCGATCGGACTCTAGCGATAGAATTCAGAAGCGTAAACTGAAACAGTACATTCAACAGGTAAGCGGCGTGATTCGAGTGGGACTAGTGGGAACAGGATATGTCGCGAAACTAAGAGCCGAGGCAGTCAATCAAGACGATCGCGCCAAACTCATTGGTGTCGCCGGACATGAAGCCAACAAAACGGCAGAATTTGCCCAAACACACAGCACCCAGACATTTAAATCCTGGCAAGAATTAATCAATCAGATCGATGTAGTGATGATCTGCAATGTGAATGCTGAACATAGTT
>DATJEM010000253.1:0-3684 GCA_035496615.1 Leptolyngbya sp. | reverse complement strand
TTCTTTCTATCGGCGACGTGCAGATCAAATTCTCAGTCTGTGCGAAGTCTCGTTGGTGAATTGGGTGATTGGAACGTTAATTAACATGAGCGTGATTGGGACAGTCAGCGGTATCGCATTGCTAGTTTTGGGCGTACCCCTGGTGTTAGCAAATGCGTTGTTTGCAGGATTGTTAGAAGCAATTCCAAATGTGGGTCCAGTGTTGAGTGTGATTCCGCCGATCGCGGTTGCGCTGCTAGATGCCCCGTGGAAAGCAGTCGCGGTTTTGGTGCTTTATATTTTGATTCAGCAGCTTGAACAGTATCTACTTGTTCCGTTTGTGATGGCGCATCAGGTCTCACTTTTACCTGCGGTGACGTTAATTTCCCAGGTGATTTTTGCACTGTTCTTTGGATTTCTCGGTTTGTTCTTGGCGATTCCTTTGGTGATTGTGGGGCAGATTTGGGTGAAGGAAGCGCTGGTGCGGGATGTGCTCGATCGCTGGCGCAAAGATCGCTTAGAAGCGGAGCTGATGGCACACCCAGAATCAGAATTAGAACAATTGCCTCAAGCCGCCAGCGAGAGTGATTCAGCGAATCCATCGCAGCACAAGGATGAGACACGGTAGACTAAGCAGTGTGTCACAGTTGGGATGGTGAGTTATGGCAATGAGATCGTGGATGGCGATCGCTCTATCGGGATTAATCTGGTTCAGCGGCATCTCAAGTGCATGGGCATTGGTTCAAATCAAATTAACCGATCTGTCGTATCGAGAATGTTCGGCGGAGATGGCGAAAGGGGCAGTCACCGCAGGCGGAGTTCCCCAATCTGCCAACTGTTTCATTGTGTTTGGCAAAGCGACGAATCCGACGAATAAAATGATCGTCAATGCGGATATCTTTGGGCGAATTTACGATGCGAATGACGATCCAATCATTGAGAACCGGACGCGATTGGGCGCGATCGATGAGGTTCCGCCCGGTGTGAGTGAGTTCGAGTTTCAGGTGAATGTCCCTGAAAGTCAGCCTCTCCCGCTGAAACTGTTACAGTTCAAAGCGGCAGGATTTACAGGGACAGTTCGACGTTAGCGATACCAACGACTAACCCTGATTTGCCCAATCTCTCGCCCAGTTTAGGGTTTGATGGACTTGTTCGATCGTTGGAGCTTCGCAATACAATCGCAGCACGGGTTCAGTGCCACTAAAGCGAATCAACAGCCAGCTTTGATCCGCAAGGCGGAACTTATAGCCATCATCGGTTTGACAACTGACGACTGCTTTTCCGGCAATCGTGTGAGGCGGTTGAGTTTTGAGTTGCTCCAATAGCTTTGTGCGAACTTCCATGTTGGCAAGGGGCAGATCAATGCGATCATAGTTCGACGAAAACCCGGCTTTCTCTTGCAGTCGGCGGTACAGTTCCCCTAAGTCTGTTCCTGACTGCACGACCGTTTCAAGCACATACAAGGCTGAAAGTAAAGCATCGCGTTCGGGGATGTGATGTCCGTAGCCGATTCCGCCGGATTCTTCGCCCCCAATCAAGACTTGGGTTTCTAACATGCGATCGGCAATGTATTTGTAACCGATCGGCGTTTCATACACTGCCAAATCATAGAGTTTCGCGACAAGCGGCAACAGATCAGACCCACTCACGGTTTTGACAAATTCACCGCCAAATCCTTTTTTGATCAGATGTTCCAGCAGAATTGGAATCAGAATTTGAGAACTGAGAAAATTGCCTTTTGCATCGACTGCACCGACGCGATCGGCATCGCCATCAAACACCAAACCGACGGCTAAACTATCGCCTTGAAAATTCGCGATCGTCTGTAAAATCTTCGGCAAATACTTGGGTAAAGGTTCCGGCGCGCCCCCTTCAAACAGCGGATCGCGATCGCTGTTGATTTCATGAATTTCAACACCGAGCAATCGGGCTAATCCAGTTGCTGCTGCTCCGTGCATCACATCTGCGAAGACGGTGACTTTTCCGTGTTCGATCGCGGTTTTAATCGCAGTCGTATCCACAAGCGATCGCAGCCCTTCGCAATAGCTTTCCCACGGATCAAAATTGCTGAATGTTCCGGGTTGAGCTTCAGAAATTGGGGCTTGATTTGCTAACATCGCTTCGATCTTTTTCGTCACTTCAGGCGGAACTGATCCCCCATGAGCGCTTTTGACTTTCAAACCGGAATAAATGCCGGGATTATGGCTTGCCGTGATGACGATCGCGCCGAGGGCATTGAATTTTTTCGCTGCCCAACTAAAGGCAGGAGTGGGCGCAAAACTTTCGGAAAACAGCACATCAAAGCCCGCTTTGCGAATTGATTCTGCCGCAGTTCGGGCAAATTCTTCAGAGAGAAACCGTCGATCGTACCCGACGATCACGGTGTTGCTGCCGGTCTCTGCGCCATACACTTCAGACAGCACCTGAGCGGCGATTGGAGCCACTTGCATGACGCGATCGAAGGTAAAATCGGCAGCAATCACGCCGCGCCATCCATCGGTGCCAAACTGAATCGGATTAATTGTTGTTATTGTCATTGGCGCGTGAGCCATGATCGCACTCCTCAACTGAACGAAAGGATTTGGGACAAAAACCAGTTTAACGGGGATCTCTCAGAGTCAATCGAGTGTTTTGCTGTTCTTCCTCTGTTTCTTTACAAGCTGTCTCAATCTTTCCAGGACAGTTCATCGTTTTTACGCCATTTCTATGACTCCCATAAGGCACATTTTTACGATCGTGAAATTTGGTATAACCTCACCATTGCTTGAATAGAGTCTATGCGTACTTCGTTAGTTTGGATGATGGCGATCGCATCGGGGGCAACGGTGGCGAATTTGTATTACAATCAGCCGCTTTTGGTCACGATCGCACAACAATTTGGAGTCTCATCAGAGGGAGTCGGAGCCGTTCCGATGATGACGCAGATTGGCTATGCGATCGGAATTTTATTGATTGTGCCGTTGGGCGATCAGATGGAACGGCGGCGATTGATTGTCACAATGACCGGATGTAGCGCGATCGCACTCTTGCTGGCAGCATTCGCGACCAATTTGGTCTGGTTATGCGCGGCGAGCTTTGCGATCGGAGTCAGTGCCGTTTCTGCCCAAATTCTTGTGCCGTTTGCCGCGCAACTGTGCGAACCAGAGCAGCGGGGCAAAGTGATTGGCACGGTGATGAGCGGACTATTTATTGGCATTCTATTGGCGCGGACAGTGAGCGGAGTTGTGGGAAAGCTCATCGGTTGGCAAGCCATGTTTGGGTTAGCCAGTGGCTTCATGGTGCTATTGGCGATCGTGCTGTCTCAACAGTTGCCGCGCTATCAGTCGAATTTGCAAATTGCTTATCCCTCATTGTTGCGATCGATGTTCGATTTGCTTAAAAAAGAGCCTGCCTTGCAAGTCTCATCTTGGGTTGGAGCCATGTCTTTCGGGGCGTTTAGTGCGTTTTGGAGTACGCTAGCGTTTCTTTTGGAACAGCCACCTTATCAATATGGGAGTGATGTGGCGGGATTGTTTGGCTTAGTGGGAGTTGTGGGAGCGATCGCGGCTCCGATCGTCGGAAAAGTTGCCGATCGTCGTAGTCCAGCCTTTACCGTGAAATTAGGAATGTTGATTACAACTATCGCGTTTCTCGTCTTTTGGGCATTAGGTCAACACTTGGGAGGATTGGTCTGTGGGGTGATTCTGCTGGATTTGGGCGTACAAG
>DATJEM010000252.1:0-8009 GCA_035496615.1 Leptolyngbya sp. | reverse complement strand
AGTGCTTCGCCGATTTGCTGTGCGGCTTGCTTGACATAGGTAAGATCTACTTCCCGTCCATCAAACGGTGTGCCAACGGCAATCAAAGAAAGCTCAGTGTCAAGAATTGCTTGGCGAAAATCAGTTGTTGCCTTGAGTCGAGCATGAATATTCTGTTCTAAAAGCTCGTTCAGACCCGGCTCATAAAAGGGAGAGATGCCCTGATTGATTTTATCCACCTTGGACTGATCGATATCAACGCAAAGAACTTGGTGTCCTTTTTCTGCAAAACAAACTCCTGAAACTAAGCCAACATAGCCTGTTCCAATGATCGAAACTTGCATTATGCGTCCTCCGCTTCTTGGTTGTCTTGATACCAAATCAGCGATCGTCGAAGTCCTTCTTCGATCAAGATCGTTGGATTGTATCCCAAATGTGTTCGGGCTTTCTCAATCACAGGACAGCGACGATTTGGATTATCAACTAGATAGTCTTTATCTTCGCTAACTTTGCGAATCACTTTCCCTGTGTATCCGAATAGTTGTTTTGAGATAGAAACAACTTGCTCGGCTAATTCTGCAACCGAAATCTCTGGCGACTCAATGCCAATGTTATAAGCTTCACCCGGATGCCCTTTGACTAGCACTTTGTAGTAGCCGACGATCGAATCTGCTGAATAACAGAATGTTCGCTTGGGTGAACCATCAGACAGCATGGTGATGTCTTTGCCACTCAACACATCTCGCGCAAAGTCAGGCAGCAACCGTCGATCGGTGATTTTTAGTCCAGGTCCAAAGTTGTTGAAAGGACGGGCAGATTTAATCGGCAGACCATATTGTTGAGCAAAGTTCACACACAGCGTTTCGCCATAGCGTTTTGCTTCATCGTAGCAAGCACGAGGTCCCGTACAAGAGACATAGCCGCGATAATCTTCAGAGGTAGGAATGTTTTCCGGCGAGGGATCGCCATAGATTTCACTGCTAGAAAAGAACAGAAAGCCGCCCACTTCTTTTCCTTGAGCCTGCTGATTTTTAAAGAACTCTAGCAGATTTCTCAATCCGTTAACGTTGGCATCCATTGTTCCGATCGGGTCTCTGCGATAGAACGTTGGAGACGCGATCGAGGCTGCATGAATAATGTACTGAAAGTCGCTCATTGTTGAGGGCAACGGCTGAGTCATGTCATGCTTCAGCAGCGTTAAAGTTGGATCACCTTTAAGATCCATGAGCCAAGTCGGAACTCCTCGCGAGTAGTTATCGTAGACCGTGAGGCGGATCTGTTGGGCTGAATCTTGCTTCTGGTTCCAGTGCAAAACCGATTGTACAAAGTAATATCCCAAAAAGCCTGCGCCGCCTGTAATCAGCAGGTTTTTGCCTGCCATCGCGCCAAACTCTTCGGTGAGATTGTTACAAATATAGTCAAGATCCTCGGCAATAATATCTTTTGCACAAGGCTGAGGTTTAGAGCGATCGCTGATCAAGCCCTCTTGATTGAGGCGACTGTCTGCACTACTGGTTCTATTCATAGACTGATTCCAACAACATCGGGACTTCAATTTGACAACAATCAGGACACAAGACTGACTCGCATTGGACGCGCTAAGCGTAAATCTTAACTTCAGGGATGGGAACCACGAACTGACCGCCCCACTCGCGAATGTAGGAAACTTGTTCGATAATTTCGTCTTTTACATTCCACGGGAGAATCAACAGGTAGTCGGGTTTTGTCTCTCGAATTTTGTCGGGAGAATAGATTGGAATATGTGTTCCGGGCGTGAACTTGCCTTGCTTGTAAGGATTGCGATCGACCGTGTAATCGAGAAAGTCTGTCCGAATTCCGCAGTAGTTTAACAATGTATTGCCTTTACCAGGCGCACCATATCCCGCGATCGTCTTTCCTTTTTGCTTCGCGGTGACCAAGAATTCCAGCAGTTTTCGCTTAGTTTGTTTCACTTGCTCGGTGAACGTAAAATAGGTTTCTAGCTGATCAAAACCGGCTGCTTTTTCCCGTTCTAGCAGTGCTGTCACCCGATCGCTCACGGTCTTCGAGGTATCGTCAGTATGACGAGCATAAATTCGTAGAGAACCGCCATGAATCGGGATTTCCTCCACATCAAATAGCGTCAAACCATGAAAAGCAAAGATTTGCTCAACCGCTAAGAACGATAGATAGGAAAAATGCTCGTGATAGATGGTATCAAACTGATTTTCCGCCATCAGACGCATCAAATGAGGAAATTCCATCGTAATTACCCCATCAGATTTCAGCAGGATTTTCATTCCGCCTACAAAATCATTGATGTCTGGAACGTGCGCCAAAACATTATTTCCAAGCAGCAGATCCGCTTTCCCTTCCGCAGCAAGTTCGGTTGCGGTTTGTGCGCCAAAGAATTTATTAATGACGGGAATGCCTTTATCTTTGGCGACCTGAGAAACATTAATCGCAGGTTCAACGCCGAGTACCGGAATCCCTTTTTGCAGAAAATACTGCAACAAATAACCATCATTACTGGCAATTTCAACCACCTTGCTGTGGGAGCCAAAACCAAATCGATCGACCATCAAATCGCTGTAGTCGCTGGCGTTCTTTAGCAACGCATCAACATAAGACGAAAAGTAGGCGTACTCGGTGAAAATGTCTTGGGGACTGACAAACTCTTGCAATTGAACCAGAAAACACTGATCGCAGATATAGGTATGAAGTGGATAAAACGGTTCCATCTCGTTCAATTGCTTTGAAGTGATATGAGTTTGGCACAGCGGTGACATTCCCAAATCAACGAAGGTGTGGTGTAGCGGTGAGCTACAAAACCGACAACTCGAACAACTCATAAATTCATGCACCTCACGGAATCAGGATGCTAAAGCCACAGCGGCACACTTTAAAATCGCAGATCTAGTTGATGCGACGATCGAAGCCCAATGTCCTGAAATTGGCATTGCCCTTCGCCAAATGTCAAATCCAACTTGAATTTAGCTGAACTAAGTCTCCATCATCTCCAGGTAATTTTCTAGTGTTTCTACGTAATCTTTATATGAAAGTTTGGTGTCTTTACTGGAGCAAAACAAAATCGCTCTTGAGTGCTTGAAAACGTTAGCAAATATGAAGAGTAACCTTACACTTCATAGAAATTCTTAGATTTAGATTGTGCGAATTAGCGCATGATCGATCGCGTTGGGGGTTGACACTGAGACTGAGAGGGTTCACAAATCAGGTTGCGCTCCAGCAAAAATTAGCTACATTAGGTGGGCATCGATCGTGGAGGTTTGTTTCTAGCGGAATGAACCTATTCAAGATTGAAGTAAGTTCGTGCAACCACAGGGGCAACTAAAGTATCAGGGGCTTCGCTTATTCTTTCAATGCCTGAGAAATTTTGTAAACTGCTACGATCGTTTTAAGACTATGAGCTATCCTTCGCCTCCTCGATCGATCTTCATCACTTTAAGTAGTGTTGCTCTCATTCCGCTGGTTACGTTGCTTCCATTCAATTTCACCGCAGAAGGCGTGACTTTCGCCAGCGCAATTCACAGTTTTTTTATTCATACCAGCGGCTTCACGGACATCATCGGCAATATCTTTTTCTTTATGCCGTTTGGAATTGATCTTGCCTACGAATCTCGGCATCGGCGTGTCAGTCCCCGATCGACACTCCTTTTAATCTGCGGATTAAGTCTGCTTCTTTCTTTGACCGTCGAAACGCTGCAAGTCTTTCTGCCATGGAGAGCTTCAAGCTGGATTGATATTTGTACCAATACGATCGGTGGAACATTGGGCGCGATCGTTTATTTGCTTTGGTGCCGAATTTTCCCCAATGGAGCGCAAGCGATCGCGAGTTGGATGCGGCGGCTTTCACCCCAATGGTTGGCAACACTATCAATTTTGTGGCTCATCTGTGCGGTCGGAGTCTGCTTTATCCTTCAGCAAACATTGGATATTGGCACTTGGCGCTTCCCCTTAGCCCTAATGTTTATGTTCTATGGAGCATTTTTTATCCCGCTGGGAATTTTACTCGCGCTGATGACGATCGTGATCAAAGGGGGATGGAGATTTTATTTGATGCTGCTTGGGATTGGAACAATCTTGCCTGCGCTAATCCTTGAGATCTTGCTGCGAGGAACTGAGCTAAGACGAGTGAATTTGATCGTGAGCGTGACGATCGCGCTGACCACAATGCTCATCGTTAGAGGTCGGTTAGTTCATCTACTGCGATACTAGCGGACAGATGGACTGAATTCGTGCATTTTCGGTTTTTCGCTCTCCGCATTACTATCCGTCAAAATCCGTAGTCCAACCCGCATCCTAGCAAAAAACTTATCAAATCATGCCTCTACACTGCTGAGGCTGCAATTTTTACTCGTATTACTACACAGTTGCATCCCTCCCGCGAAGGGATAGCGCCAGAAAAAAATGGAATTTAGTCCGTAAGTGGTCTGGAAACACTGAAATGTAGTAAAGAAAGAGCGAATTCCGTAGAATCTCTTAGGATGGTCAGGGGTTCGTGCTGTTAGAAGTATTGGAAGCTACAAGCGACCGACACATTCGGAATGCCTAGCTTCTAGAGTTAGCTGCACTTTAATCTTGACTGTCCAATGAACAACAAATTTCTGACTGGTTTAGCCGTGGCTGCTGCCACCGTTACTGGAGCTTTCGTTCATGCTCCTTCTGCTTCTGCGTTCACCTGGGATAATAGCTGGTCGCAGCCCACAATTTATAGCAAAGAACAAGTTGGCTTTAATGACGCGCCCTACCAAAAGTACGTTCAGCAAGAGGGGCTTGAGATCCCAAACAGCAGTCAATTTCTGCTTGATCCCTCCATGCTGAATCTGAAATTCGACTACAATGTCAGCGTTTCCTTCATCAACGAAGGCGCTGGATTCCGCAACCAGCTTGGGTTTGCTTCAACTGGCGCAACCAAAACATCTGGGAAGATTTTCAACGATGTCTCTTGCACAGGTTCGGGCTGTGTAGGTGACTGGGGCGGTAGCGCTCTCAAGCTGGGTGATACCGTGAAACTGGGGACGATTCTGGGCGGATCTCAACTCGATTTCGGATTGAAAGCAGACGGCTTTAACGGTGGAACCAATATTTTTGGAACGAAGACCGCAGGCAATCCAGACGGACTTCAGCACGTGGTTGCTTATGCAGTTGACAAGAGCCACATTTTGATTGGTTTTGAAGACTTGTACGGTGCGAAGGGTGCAACGGGTGGCAAAAACCAAAACTCCGATCGTGACTTCAACGATGTCATCTTTGTGGTCGATGTGGGTGAAAAGAACTTGAAAGTGTTGAAGGGCGAAAAAGTGCCTGAGCCTTCGATCGCGCTGTCGCTGCTGGGTCTTGGCGCTGCGGGCTTGGTGGTTCGCCGTCGGCAGAACAAAGTTTCAGAATAACCTCTGCTCAATCCCTGCTGTCCAATGCGGGTAGTTCACAAGATGTGGACTACCTTTTTTGTTGCGCGTCTTTTGTTGCACAATAGGGGACTGAATGATGTTGTGCTGCTTAGACCGAGGAGACTGAATATGAGCCAAGATTCCCCCACGAACTTCGTCGAATCGCCAATGCGAGAGCATCACTGGAGTTGGAAGGGGAAGCCGCTGACGTTAGCGTATGAAGTCCTGGGTGAAGGAACGCCAATTTTGTTGCTGCCTGCATTGAGTTCGGTATCGAGTCGATCGGAGATGCGGGGATTAGCAAAACAGTTTGCCGATCGGTATCAGGTTTATACGATCGATTGGGTGGGATTCGGGGATTCGTCGCGTCCAGCGGTTCAGTACACGCCTGCGCTGTATGAAACCTGCTTGCGAAGCTTTATGTTGGCGATGTTTTCAGAACCTGTAGTCGTGATTGCGGCAGGGCATGCGGCAGGGTATGTGATGGAGTTGGCGCAGAAGCAGCCGATCTGGGAGTGGGTGGTACTGGTTTGCCCGACATGGAAAGGTCCGCTCCCGACAGCGATGGGTGAATATCGTTGGGCTTATCGACTGTTGCAGCGATTGATCGGATTCCCGCTGATTGGGCAGTTACTTTATTCTCTCAGTACGACTCGCGGCTTTCTAAAAACGATGTATGAGCGGCACGTCTTTGCGGATAAAAGAAATGTTACGCCTGATTTGATTGAGGAGAAGTGGCAGACGACGCAGGTGAAGAAAGCGCGATTTGCGTCAGCGGCGTTCGTGACTGGGGGACTCGATCGGGTGCGATCGCGGCAAGATTGGTTTAATTGGTTCCAGCCGCTACCGGTGCCGGTGATGATGGTGATCGGTGAGGAGATGCCGTCGAAGTCGCGTCAAGAAGTGGAAGTGTTGGCGCATTTTTCGGGAGTGCAAGTCTACCGAATGCCAGGATCTCTGGGGCTGCATGAGGAATATCCAGAGCAGTTGGCATCTGGAATTTTGACGTTTTTGGAAAAGTATCGTTCGAGAAGACGTAAGTTCTAGTTGCTTTACAATGAAAAGCTGAACCTCATTGGTGCGATCGTTATTCATGTCTACTGTTACTGTTCGGGTTCCTGCTACAACGGCTAATCTGGGAGCCGGATTCGATTGTCTGGGAGCCGCGCTTACGCTTTATAACGAGTTTCGATTCTCCACGATCGAAACCGGATTACAGATCACGGCAACGGGCGCAGAAGCCGATCGCGTTTCTCTCGATTCAAGCAATCTGGCGTATCAGGCGTTGGTGAAGTTCTACGATCGCATCAGTCAAGCGGTTCCCGCGATCGCGCTGGATATTCAAATGAATGTGCCACTTGCGCGGGGTTTGGGAAGTTCAGCGACCGCGATTATCGGCGGATTAGTCGGTGCTAATGAACTTGCTGGATCGCCGCTGACTCAGAGTGAAATTGCCACGATCGCAACTGAGATCGAAGGACATCCAGACAATGTGGTTCCGGCGTTGATTGGTGGCTGTCGATTAGCCGCATCGGGAATTGATCGCGCTTGGGAAATTTGTGAGATTCCGTGGCATTCGAGCATTGTGCCGATCGTGGCGATTCCCAATTTTGAACTTTCAACGGCTGAGGCGCGGAGTGTTCTACCAACCACTTACGATCGTGCCGATGCAATTTTTAACACAGCACATTTAGGACTGTTGATTCGAGGATTGGAAACCGGAAATCCAGAGTGGTTGAAGGCTGCTTTGCAAGATCGAATTCATCAACCTTATCGAGAAAAACTAATCGAAGGGTATGCGGCGGTGAAGGAAGCTGCGATCGCTTCAGGGGCTTACGGGTTGGTGATTAGCGGAGCCGGATCGACGGTGTTGGCTTTGGCGGATCAGGCGCAAGCTGAATTTGTAAATGCAGCGATGGCAAACGCTTGGGCAGAGTTTGGGGTACAGGTAAAAAGTTTGGCGATCGATACTCAAGGCACGATCGTTTTGAGATAGCTCTAGGACTGTTGGGTGACTGATGTAATTGTTATGAGACTTAGCAGCCTCTCGTCACTATGTTGCATCGCCAAGCTGTAGAGCATAGAGCTTCGCGTATACTCCTGCTTTTTCGATCAGTTGGTTATGAGTGCCCTGTTCAACAATCTGACCGGATTGAATCACCAGCACTTGATCAGCTTGAATCACTGTGCTAAGACGATGAGCAATCACAAAGCTAGTCCGGTCTTTTAGCAACGTCGCGATCGCATCTTGTACAAGTCCTTCTGTTTGGGTATCAATACTGCTCGTTGCTTCATCCAAAATTAGAATGCGCGGATTGATCAAGACTGCCCTAGCAATGCTAATCAACTGTCTTTGTCCTTGACTTAAAGAAGCTCCTCGCTCTCCTAACACCGTTGCATATCCCTGGGGAAGTCTAGTAATGAACTCATGCACATTTGCAATTCGGGCAGCGTTCTCAATCTCTGCTTGGCTGGCGATCGGATTTCCAAATGCAATGTTCTCGGCAACCGTACCTTCAAACAGAATATTGTCTTGTAGCACAAAACCGATCTGACGGCGAAGACTAGATTGAGTCACATGGCGAACATCAATATCGTCAATCCGCACTGCACCGCCAGTCACATCATAAAAGCGCAGAA
>DATJEM010000251.1:0-6008 GCA_035496615.1 Leptolyngbya sp. | reverse complement strand
ATTCAAGCCGCGATCGCTCAAGCCCAATCTGCCGAAGCTGCTCAATCAGACCGCCGCAGCCAATAATCAAAATCATTTATTTGAGCAATTGCCCAACTCTCTGATAAGTTGGGCGTGAATTCTAGTTTGTTTCCGCAGGGGTGGCATCGTGCGACTGAAAGCCGTTTCGCCAAATCAATATTCCAAAAGCCGTCACCGATCGTTTCCATTGCTCCTGTTGCTCGCGCCGTTTGTGCTGTGGATGGGAGTACGATCGGTGAGAATGCACTTTGAGCAACCAGATGCGATCCTGGTGCTAGGCGGTTCCGAAGATCGAGAACTTTTTAGTGCAAAATTCGCCAAAAAACACCCGAATTTACCCGTTTGGATTTCATCCGGTGCGCCGCCTGAATATGCAGAGCGAGTCTTCAAAAAGGCAGACGTGAGTTTGAAGCGGCTGCACTTGGATTATGAAGCCGTCGATACGGTGACAAATTTTACGTCGATCGTGGAGCGCTTACGGCAGCAAAATATCCGTAGCGTGTACCTCGTCACGTCGGACTACCATATGCGGCGGGCACAGATTATTGGAGAAATCGTTCTGGGCAGTCGGGGGATCAATATTCAGCCTGTTTCGATCCCCACGGCTCAGGCACAAGAACCCCTGACCAAAGCCGTGCGAGATGGCGGACGGGCAATGCTCTGGGTCGCAACCGGACGAACGGGAGCCAGCCTTGCCCCAATCACAACCGAAAAGCAGTTAGGACACCGCTAACTCTTTGACCAGAACGTAAGGCTGGAGAATGAGCGCCTGAAATCGCTTGGTTTGGTCTTCATTCCAGACGGTTTTTTGCTCGATCGACGGTTTATAAATCAAGCAGTCCTGTATCCAACTGTTGACTGAAGCAACCTGATCGTTGGCGATCGCATATCCAACTTCGACCAAATCTAGCGACCCAGCCACGACAATCACCGCATCGCGCTCGGCATGAGGCATCAACCAATCCCACTGTGCCTCATCCAGAGATTCTCTCAATTCCGCTTTTAAATCTGACATGACCCAAATCATTCAACTCAGTTTAGCGATCGCAGTGATGATCTTCTGCGCTCTTTCCCACCCTAACGCAGTTTGGGCAGCGACAGAACCCGCGATCGTCGCTGAGACTCCCGCTCGCTCAAACCCGGATGCCAACACGATTCCCTCCGAAAAGCTGAATCAGTTTGTCCAGTCCTGCTTGCAAGTTGTGGCACTGATTGAGCGACGAGAAAGCGAACTACAAGCCGCAGAAACCGACTCCGAATCTGCCAGAATTCAGCAAGATATTGAAGCAGAAGCGATCGCAACGATCGAGAAAAATGGATTGACGCGCCAAGAATACCTGCAACTTTTGAGCCTTGCCAACGTCGATCTAGAGTTCGGCGAACGAGTTGCAACGCTGCTGCAAGAAACTTCAAACTAGGGATTGTTCGATTCCTTTGCAAAGATGAACGAAGAAAGCTTGCAACTTAAATCAAATCGACTACAGTAAACGTCTAAAACCCATGATAGATCCTTCGTTCAGATTTCGAGATTCGTTCCGCCTTGAGATCAGGAGCGGGTCCTGTCAAAATGACTTCATTCTGCACGGATACCGTTTTATTCAGACCGTTGCCCTCGATCGCGCACCCTTATAATGACCAGCATCGCCCCTGTGTCCCGCACCGAACTTTCCCAACGCCGCAGAACCCTACGCCGCCAACGGCGAACCCGCTTTTTTCAGACTAGCTGGCGCAATGGCGCGATCGCGAGTCTGGCGATCGGTGCCGTTTGGGTGGCAACTTTACCCGCCTGGGTAATTCGTCAGCCGGAGCAAGTTACAATCAAAGGCAATCGATTTATCTCTGAACGAACAATTCGCGCTCTTTTACCGATCGCTTACCCGCAGTCGCTGTTAAAAGTGCAGCCTCAGTTGATCGCCGATGCCCTCAAAGCAAAGGCTCCGATCGCAGAAGCTACAGTCGATCGCCAATTGTTCCCGCCGAGTTTAACGGTTCGAGTTCAAGAGCGTATCCCGATCGCGCAAACGGTTTCAAAAGCTTCTCAACCCGGACTATTAGATGAAACCGGGGTGTGGATGCCGCAAGATGGCTACACAAAGCTAAACCCAAACCTCAAACTGCCAGCGCTTAAGATTTCTGGAACCCCAGAACAATATCGTGCAAATTGGGCAACGTTCTACCGCGCCATCCGTCAGAGTCCAGTCAAGATTTTGGCAGTGAACTGGGAAGATCCCGCAAATTTAATTCTCAAAACAGAACTCGGTACGGTAGAGTTTGGTGCTTACAGCGCCAATTTTCCCACCCAACTTAAAGTGTTAGACGAGATGCGGCGGTTGCCGAACCGGGTGAATTCAGGTCAAATTCTGTCGATCGACCTAAAAAATCCGAATTCTCCCACTCTGCAACTGAATTCGGCAAAAACTTCGGTAAAATTAGGTACTCCATAGAGTAAAAACCGAAAGGAGTGGAAAGTTTTTTCACGAACTGTCACAAGTCCTGGTAAGCTAATCTGCTAATTGAGTTCAGTTAATTGAGTTCAGTCGCCGTCTCAGACTCCTCCCCTGTTCATCTCCATCGCTTGAAATCCCAATGACGCTTAATCATAATGAGTCGAATGCCAATCCAGTGACGCTGAACCTCCAGCCAGAGCAAGGCTACACAAGCTCGAATGTGGAGGGGCAAACCAATAGTTTTTCGACCTCAGACAACTCGAATCCGTTTAATTCTGGGCTGTATCACAATCAAAGTCAGAATGCTGGAAAGGCGGTTCCTGAAGATGCAAGGAGTGGTGACATCGTGCCTGGGAGTATTGCGAAAATTAAGGTCATTGGGGTTGGTGGGGGCGGCAGCAATGCGGTAAATCGCATGATTGCGAGTGATGTCACCGGAGTTGAGTTCTGGTCAATTAACACCGATGCTCAAGCCTTAGCGCAATCGACCGCATTGAAGCGATTGCAGGTGGGACAAAAATTAACTCGCGGGCTGGGGGCAGGCGGCAATCCGGCGATCGGGCAAAAAGCGGCGGAAGAATCCCGCGACGAGATTGCGAGTGCGCTTGAACACGCGGATTTAGTCTTTATCACGGCGGGTATGGGCGGCGGTACAGGCACGGGGGCGGCTCCGATCGTGGCAGAAGTGGCAAAAGAAATGGGAGCGCTCACTGTCGGGGTTGTGACTCGTCCATTTACGTTTGAAGGTCGTCGTCGAACAGGGCAGGCAGAAGACGGAGTAGCAGCCCTGCAAAGCCGAGTCGATACGCTGATTATTATTCCGAACGACAAATTGCTGTCTGTGATTTCGGAACAGACTCCGGTGCAAGAAGCCTTTAGAACTGCCGATGACATTCTGCGGCAGGGGGTTCAGGGCATTTCCGATATTATTACGATCCCTGGTTTGGTCAATGTGGACTTTGCAGATGTTCGGGCAGTCATGGCAGATGCGGGATCGGCACTGATGGGGATCGGGATTGGCTCGGGTAAGTCGAGAGCGAGAGAAGCAGCGGTGGCGGCAATTTCTTCGCCCTTGTTGGAAGCGTCGATCGACGGTGCGCGAGGCGTTGTGTTTAACATCACGGGCGGCTCAGATTTAACGCTTCACGAAGTCAGCCAAGCCGCCGATATTATTTACGAAGCCGTTGATCCGAATGCCAATATTATTTTTGGTGCAGTCATTGACGAACGGCTGCAAGGCGAAATTCGGATTACTGTGATTGCGACCGGATTCTCGCCAGAAGTGCAGCCGCAATCGACCTCAAAGGGAGCAACCGTTGTGCAGCCACAGGCTCGACCGATCAGTGCTCCGCCTGTCACGCAAGCTCCAATGCAAGATCCAGCCAATCCGCCCAAACCCGGCGGATTAGACATTCCTGAGTTTCTGCGGACGAGACGCAAGCCTCAAAAGTAACTACTCCGTTCTCAAGATTGGGATCGATTCACCGACGGAAATCTGAGTTTGTCCGATCGCTAGTTTTGCCAGCGCATTTGTCCCCGCAAGATTGATCAGATTTCCTGACAATCGACTGCCCCCTGCGGGAGTGAACTGCAACGTACCCTCGACGATCGCCACCGATCCCCAAAGGTAAAGCTCGCGCTTTCCGTCAGATTTCAATTCGTGGGTTGTCGTTGCGTTGATAAATTCTGGCTGCCAACCGTGAGTCAGTCCCGACAGCTTTCGGATTGCGGGTTGAGCAAATCGCCAAAATGTGACCAAGACTGAAGCCGGATTTCCCGGAAGTCCAAAGTACAAAGCATTCGGGAAAGTTGCGAAAGTTAAAGGTTTGCCAGGTTTGAGCGCGATCGCTCGAATCCGAATTTCTGCTCCCAATTCTTCAAGAGTACGATCGACATAATCGTAATCACCGACGGAAACGCCACCGGAAGAAATGACCAGATCAGCCGATTGAACGGCAGCTTCGATCGCACATTTCACCGCCGCGGGATCGTCGCGCACAATCCCAAAAGAGATCACTTCTGCTCCCAGTTCTGCGACGAGGGCTTCTAGCGCGTATTGATTTGAGTCCACGATCTGCCCAGGCTGAAGCGGCTGATCCGGTGTTATAAGTTCGCTTCCAGTCGAAAGAATCGCCACCCGCACCCGTCGAATGACCGGAACTTCGATGCATTGCGCTGCGGCAAGAATCGCGATCTCAGGCGCTTTCAGTACAATACCGGGAGAAAATAGAGGATTTCCAGACTGGTAATATGATCCCCGATCTCGAACGAATGCACCTTGAGCGGCGGGAGGCGTGAGAATAGAAACGCGATCGTCCTCTCGTTGCGTCTCTTCCTGCATCACAACCGTATCCGCTCCCGCAGGCATCACCGATCCGGTGAGAATTCTGGCAGCTTGTCCGGGTTCTATAGCTTTCTGAGGTTGATAGCCTGCTGGAATTTCTTCAACAATTTTCAGCGTTACAGGCTGTTGGACATCCTCAAACCGGACTGCGTAGCCATCCATCGCCGAATTGTCCCAGTGGGGAAAATCGAGCTGACTGGTCACGGGAGCGGCAAGAATACGATCGCGACACTCTGATAATTTGACCAGTTCAGTTTCTTCGATCGCCTGAGCGCACTCCAAAATCAGCGTTTCTGCTTGTGAAACTGACAGCATAATTCGATCCCAAATCCCGTTTCTTTGTAAGATGAACAATACTCAAGAGTAAAGCCAAATATGCCGCCGAGTCAGGTTTATCCCGTTGTTTGGAATGACGATCGCGTTCTTTTAATCGATCAAACCCGTTTGCCAAATGAGTATGCCTTTGTTGAAATTAGCCGCTGTGATGACATGGCGCGGGCGATTAAAACGATGATTGTGCGGGGTGCGCCCGCGATCGGAGTGGCTGCTGCTTATGGTATGTATTTGGGGGCGCGGGAAATTGAAACATCCGATCGAGAGCAATTTTTGGTGCAACTAGAAAAAGTTGCAGAGCAGTTACGTATGACTCGCCCAACTGCAGTGAATTTATTTTGGGCGATCGAGCAAATGCTCAAAGCAGCGCGGCAAACCCTGGGATCAACTGAATCTGTGAAAGAGACGTTGTTGCGGGCTGCCAAGCAACTTTACGAAGATGAGCTGCAAACTTGTCGATCGATTGGGGATCATGGACTTGCCGCCTTACCCTCAATGCCGGAAAAACTGCGGCTTTTAACGCATTGCAATGCGGGCGCGTTGGCAACCGCAGGATATGGAACGGCGTTGGGCGTTGTGCGATCGGCGTGGACAGCAAACCGCTTAGAACGAGTGTACGCGGATGAAACCCGACCTCGATTACAAGGCGCAAAACTCACTGCCTGGGAGTGTGCCCAATCAGGAATTCCGGTGACAGTCATCACTGATAATATGGCGGCTCACTGTGTGCAGCGAGGCATGATCGATGCGGTTGTGGTAGGAGCCGATCGCATCGCCGCCAATGGAGATACAGCAAATAAAATCGGGACTTATAGCGTAGCGCTCATCGCAAAAGCGCATCATATTCCGTTTTTTGTTGCGGC
>DATJEM010000250.1:0-2495 GCA_035496615.1 Leptolyngbya sp. | reverse complement strand
TTGATTAGCATTTCGTCCGGTGGAAGCTTGGGTCCTGAAGCGCCGATGGTTCAGGTTACGGGGTCGTTTGGAACGTGGGTTGCCGATCGCTTGCGGCTGCAAGGTGAAGATGTACGATCGCTGAGTGTTGCAGGCATGGCGGCAGGCTTTACAGCCTTGTTTGGTGCGCCGCTGGGAGGCGCGTTTTTTGCCTTAGAAATTCTGCATCATCAGCATATTGCAGAGTACTATGAAGCCGTTTTGCCTGCGGTGGTGTCGAGTTGTGCAAGCTATATTGTCTTTGTATTAATTACTCATTTGGGCATTAGTCCGACTTGGACGTTTCCTCAGTATCACGTGGATAATGTGGATGATTTTGCGCTGGCGATCGCCTCTGCTGTTGTCGGTGCGATCGCAGCCTGGATGTTCATTAACATTGTGAAAAGCTGCGCCTGGCTGTTTGAAAAACTTCCTGAACCGATTTATATTCGGACGACCGTAGCGGGTTTAGGACTGGGAATTTTGGCGGCACTCGTTCCGCTGACGCGCTACTTTGGGCATGAAGAGCTTGATCTCGTCGTTGACGGCAATCAAGGGGCTTTATTTCTGCTGATTTTGGCGTTTGCGAAGATGTGCGCGATCGCGATTACGGTCAATGGCGAATGGCGTGGTGGATTTATCATTCCATTGTTTTTCACAGGAGCTTGTATCGGTAAAGCGATCGCGATATTGATTCCCGGACTCAATCCTGTTTTGACCATGATCGCAGTGATGGCAGCGCTCAACTCTGCGGTGACGCGCACTCCGATCAGTACAACGTTGTTGCTGACAAAACTGACGGGATTTGCGCCGCTGACTCCGATTCTCTTTGCTAGCCTCGTTGGTTTCTTTCTATCTCCCAAACTGCCTTTTATCAAGGCTCAACTGAAGTCTCAGAAAGATTAATTTAGCCCTAATTCAATTCGTCAGGTCGCAAGTTCGATGCTGTGATAAATGATCTATGCTGAAGACTGTCGATCGCGCTTCATATGATGATTCTTCCTCCCGACCTGCAAATCCGTCTTGCCCAACCTTTGAAAATTGGTAATTTCGAGGTGAAAAGCCGTGTGTTGCAATCTCCGCTTTCAGGTGTAACCGATTTGGTGTTCCGGCGATTGGTGCGTCGTTATGCGCCTGATTCGATGATGTATACCGAAATGGTCAACGCGACCGGATTGCACTATGTCAAAGCGCTCCCGATTCTCATGGAAGTTGACCCCAACGAGCGCCCGATCAGCATTCAACTGTTTGATTGTCGCCCTGATTTCTTAGCAGAAGCGGCGCAAAAGGCAGTCGGTGAAGGCGCTGATACGGTAGATATCAATATGGGTTGCCCAGTGAATAAAATCACCAAAAACGGGGGCGGCTCCTCTTTATTGCGACAGCCAGAACTTGCGGAAGAAATTGTGCGATCGGTCGTCAATGCCGTCGATGTGCCAGTCACCGTCAAAACGCGCATCGGTTGGACAGATCAAGAGATCACGATTCTCGATTTTGCCAAACGGATGGAAGATGCAGGAGCCAAGATGATCACGGTGCATGGGCGGACGCGATCGCAGGGTTATAACGGGGCGGCAAAGTGGGAGTGGATCGCAAAGGTCAAAGAAATTCTCTCAATTCCAGTGATCGCAAACGGGGATATTTTCTCAGTTGAAGCGGCGGTGAAATGTCTCGAATTCACTAAAGCAGATGGCGTGATGTGTTCGCGGGGAACGTTGGGCTATCCATTTTTAGTCGGTGAGATTGATTACTTTCTCAAGACTGGAATCGAGAGAGTGAAACCAACTCCGATCGAGCGCTTAGAGTGCGCCCGTGATCATTTGCAAATGCTGTGGGAATACAAAGGCGATCGCGGGGTGCGCCAAGCTCGAAAGCATATGACCTGGTACTCGAAAGGCTTTGCCGGAGCAGCGGAACTGCGCGGACAATTAAGCCTGGTGGAGAATGTCAATCAAGGGGTGGAACTGTTGGATCAAGCGATCGATCGACTGACTCGATCGGGCTGGCAGGAAGAACCCGAACTCGAACTCTTGGAAGTATGAATCAGAAACTTACAGTGCTGCTTGAGGAACTGAAACTAGATTTAGAAGAACTCTGTAGAATTCTATTTGAGTAGACGGAGCAACGACGTAATTCGTCGTCACGATCGGTTGCTTCTGCCGTCGCGATCGTTGAAAAATTTGGGCTGCCTGCACGTGATAATCCTCAGTCGGAATCTAAAGGCTTGCCCAACCAGAAGTATCTACAAAGAGGCTATGCGTCACGCTTCATCTGCCGATAGAGGGCTTGCCCAAGATAGCGATCGTGATTCTCTGCTAAGTCATGGGTTTCAAGATGTAAGCTGCCAATCAGTGGAGTAATCGGATCATACTCTGGCTCATTTGCGACCACAGTCTGAGATTGACTTGACGCTTCTAGAGAGTGGAGCATTTGAATGAGTAATTCTTGAATCGTGCGATTTTGCGCGGCTGCGATCG
>DATJEM010000249.1:0-5988 GCA_035496615.1 Leptolyngbya sp. | reverse complement strand
GTTTTAGTTCTGAAGTTTCTGTTGCAAATGCTTTAACAGTTTTAATGTTGGTAATGATTTCGGAAGTGCGACTTTCGGTATCCTCCATGTATTTATCTAGGCGTTCTTCTTGCTGAGAAAGTTTCTGTAACCCCCTCAAGTTCAGCGCTAGAATTCCGATAAATGAAACAAGCAGAAAAATCGCAATTCGCCATTCGATAAACCAAATGATTACAAAAATTCCGATCACTCGGAACAATTTTGGTAACAGGCGCGAAGTCAAATCGGGATATGTCCAAGTATGATTTGATAATCCTTTGGACACGCGAGCGGCAATCCTCCCGGGATTATTTTCATCATAAAATTCTAACGGCAGCGTTAATACTTTCTTCAACGCTGCTTCTGCATTATCGCGTCGCGCTCGAAGTGCAGTGTCCCAGGCAAACCAAGCGCCCAACCACGGCTGAATCGGCGCACGACCCACCGAGACGATCGCCACTAAAAACAACAGCATGATCAGGGTAGAAGATTGATTGACTTCAACCCTACCCATCTGCGCGATCGTATTTACAACAGGCTGCAACAGTCGATCGAGCGGCTGCCCCGACAGCACGTTCAAAATTTGCCCGATCACATAAGGCACCGTCAAATCAATGATCTCAAACAAGCTCATCATCGCAATACTAAATACTGAAATTTTCCAGTAGTTGCGAAAATAGCTGAGTACATCTAAAAACTTAGCCATGTTCTCCCAATGCCTCTAAGTTCGATCGTGGCTACAACATTCAATGTTCTAGGCTGAGATCGCACAAATCTCAACTAGGCTTTCTATCATACTACATATACTACAAGTTTTGATTGAGGATGCAAGCGGAATCTAGAACCCTTACGCCTGCGGGTTTTGCGATCGCGCATTTTTCTGCAACTTTCTGAATTGCCGGAACGTTGCCTGCTTTTAACTGTGCGATCGCTTGACTCACATCTGGTTCAAACAATCGAAACCAGCGATAGCTGCTTAAGTAACCGGGCGCAAATGCTGTCGAATCTAATAGCCAGAGTGTGACGTTGTACTGTCGAATCAATTGTTTCGCAGGCTCCAAAGATTCGCTGTACTGGGCATCAATTAAATCAAGCGTTCGTCGTCGAATCGGCAAATAGTAGCCCAAATGAAACGGCACAGCATATTCTTGAGCGGTTAACGTCGATCGTTCAGACAGCATCGGTAAATTGCTGCCATCTTCACCCAGATAAGCAGTCAGGGTCGATTTCGGTGTTGTTTTGAGAAAATCATAAAGGGCGGGATAAGCTCCCGCACCGTAGCCCGTCTCTGGAAAATGTCGCCAAGCCAGATGAGGATATAGCACTAACGCGCATCCGAAAGCGACGATCGCGCTAGTCAGCCAGCGATTTCGGTGTGATCGCACCCATTCAAATCCGATCGCGATCACAATTCCTGCCGCGATCGCCATTGCAATTCGCCAGCTATGCGTTGTATATCGACTGGGAAAATGAAGCTTCGCAAACATCGCATGAGCGAGAAAAAACCCGACCAATCCTGTTCCCGCAATCTGAGGTAGCACAATCCAACTTGGGCTTAATTGCTGCAATTGAGGAAAGCGATTTTTGTATCTCAACAACAGCGGTAGCAATAATCCCACTCCGATCGTCGCTGGATCAAAGGTGATTTGTAGTCCGCTATCGGGTTGATCGAACCAAAATCGCAGCGGATTCGGCGAGAAAAACGGCAGTCGTCCCCCCGGTAGGAATTCGGGCATCGTTCGTGCCTGAGCCGCATTGACCACGGGCGCAAATTCTGACTGGCTGAATACATAAGGCAACAGCACCGCGATCGCAATGCCCAAAATGATCCATTCTGAGCGCCGAATCGATCGCGTTACCACCCCCCAAGCGCCGCGCAATCCCAACCATAGCGACACTAACACCGCTGCTAATGGACAAAATAACGCCATGAACACAACGACGATCGCGCTTGCAACCGACGATCGTTTAACGAAATAGTATAAAAATGCGACTAATAAAAGCGCCCAAAATGCTCGTGGAGAAGCCGAAGCAATATCATCGCGTTGCCAGCAGCTTTGAAGCAAAATGAGACTGCTAAAAAATCCCGCGATCGGTATCGGCAACAGCGCCAGCGTCAATCGATAGCTATACCAGGCAAGCGCGACACTGACCCCCATTGGCAACAGCTTGCTAAATCCGATCGGTGCCATTCCAAGCTGCGATGCGATCCAATAAAGCGTTCCCAACCCCCACGGTGTCACCGAATGAAAATACTTCGCCATCCAATCATTTGGAAACAGATCTGGATCAACAAATCGCTGCATCCAAATCAAATAGACTCGCGCATCATCCTGAATCATCGTAGGGTCAGAAAATGCCTCTCGCATCGCCAGCCCAGAATAAAAGACAGCAATCCCTAAGCTCAGTGTCAGCCATAAAGTTGAGTAATTTTTGGAAGCTTTGGTATTCATACATCGATCGATATCGCCCTAATTAGCGTACTCGGTGACGGCGATCGCTGTCCGGTTTATCCCAGAACTCGATCGCGAGCAGAGCTTTAAAAGATCTATTTTGAGGCGGCTTTGGGGATTGCTCCGTAGACAAAGAAAAAGCCCTTGTGAAAACACAAAGGCTTCGTGCTCAAAGGAGCGGTATCAGATTAGCTAGGTTGGGCTAGACCGCGATCGAGACAGGCGATTGAACCTTGCGGATCACGACTTGCTGATCTTCGTCCAGATCCGCGATCGCGGTATCTCCAGAGCGAATTTGACCTGCTAAGAAAGCTTCTGCCAAACTATCTTCCAGGAGACGGGAGATCGCTCGACGCAGCGGACGCGCCCCATAGCTTGGGTTATATCCATCGACGACCACTCGCTCTTTAAAGCGATCGCTGACTTCAAGCAGAATGCCTTGCTCTGCGATTCGAGCCGTGGCATCTTGAATCAACAAGTCTGCAATTTGCACCACCTCGCCACGAGTCAACTGACGGAAAACAATGATCTCATCGATCCGATTGAGAAACTCTGGGCGGAAATATTGCTTTAACTCGTCGTTGACTAAGCTGCGAATGCGATCGTACTGAATCGATTCAGAAGAACCCGTTTCAGTCGCAAATCCCAATCCTGTGCCGCCTTTCTCGATGACCTTTGAACCTAAGTTTGAGGTCATGATCAGCAGCGTATTTTTGAAACTCACGGTTCTACCCTGAGCATCGGTCAAGCGACCATCTTCGAGCAGTTGCAGCAGAAGATTAAACACATCCGGGTGAGCTTTTTCGACTTCATCCATCAAAATCACACTGTACGGATTGCGTCGAACGGCTTCGGTGAGTTGTCCGCCTTCGTCGTAGCCAATGTATCCAGGCGGCGAGCCAATCAGTTTAGAGACGGTGTGAGATTCCATGTACTCAGACATATCGAGCCGAATCATGGCAGACTCAGAGCCGAATACTGCCGCCGCTAATGCTTTCGCCAGTTCCGTTTTACCGACTCCGGTTGGACCTGAGAAGATAAACGACGCGATCGGACGGTTTGGATCTTGCAAGCCGACCCGCGATCGCTTAATTGCTCTGGCGACCCCTGAAACCGCTTCATCTTGCCCAATCACCCGCTGATGCAGCATTTCATCTAAGTGCAGCAACAGTGCAGATTCGGATTCGGTCAGCTTGCTGACAGGGATGTTTGTCCAGGAAGCCACTACTTGAGCGATGTCTTCTTCCACCACCGTTGGCAATTGAGCATCAGGCACACCGGAAGCCAATTGCTGCTCAAGTTCCAATTCTCGATCGCGCAGTTGTCCTGCTTTATCAAAGTCTTGGGCGCTCACTGTGGCTTGCTTTTCTTTCTGAACTTGCCGCAGTTCTTTTTTCAAAGCTCTGGTCGCTGGGTTGGTGTTCCGCAATCGAACTAAAGAACCTGCTTCGTCGATTAGATCGATCGCTTTATCCGGCAAGAATCGATCGGTGATGTATCGATCGGACAATCGCGCTGCCGCTTCAACTGCCGAATCATCAATGATCAACTGGTGATGCTGTTCGTAGCGATCGCGCAATCCTTTGAGAATGTCGATCGTTTCTTCGACCGTCGGTTCGCCCACCATGACAGGCTGGAACCGCCGCTCTAGGGCTGCATCTTGCTCAATATATTGGCGGTACTCATCCAATGTCGTCGCACCCAAACACTGAAATGAGCCGCGTGCCAAAGCGGGCTTCATCAGGTTTGCGGCATCCATTCCGCCCCCTGTAGAGCCTGCGCCCACCAGCGTATGAAGCTCGTCGATCACCAAGATGATGTTGCCGGACTGCTGCACCTCCTCAAGGATTTGCTTCATCCGCTCCTCAAATTCTCCCCGGAAACGGGTTCCAGCCAGTAGCGCGCCCATATCGAGCATCACAACTTGCTTGTCTTCAAGCGTAGGGGGAACGGCTTGATCGTGAATTCGCTGTGCCAATCCTTCCGCGATCGCAGTCTTACCGACTCCAGGTTCGCCGACTAAAACCGGATTGTTCTTCGATCGACGACCGAGAATTTGAATGATTCGATCGAGTTCTTTTTGTCGTCCGATCATCGGATCGAGCTTTCCGTCTGCGGCTTGCTGCGTCAGATCGGTACCAAACTCATTCAGTGCAGGCGTTTTATTTGAAGCGGTAGATTTACGTGGAGTATTGGGTTTGCCTGCTGCGACAGGTTCTATTTGAGCGCGACCGATTTGAGTGCGAACTTGATCGATACTCACATTCAACTGATTCAGGACTTTAATCGCCACGCCCTGATTATCATCTACTAAAGCGAGAAGAATATGTTCTGATCGGACATAGCGCACTCCCATCATCTGGGCTTGTTGTAGCGCTTGCTCTAAAATACGGCGCGTTTTGGGCGTAAAAGGAAGTTCCCCAAACGACGAGCCGTTGCCGCGACCGACAATTTTTTCAACTTCTGAACGCGCATTTTCCAAAGTCGCGCCCAGTTCATGCAGAACCGAGGCTGCGATCGTGTCATCCTGTCTGAGTAAGCCCAGCAAAATTGCTTCTGTGCCCACAGAATTCTGCCGCAATTGACGGGCTTCTTCTTGAGCGAACATGATGGTCTCGATCGCCTGATCGGTGAAGTATTCAAACATCGGGCTTTCTCCACTATGCGAGGTCTGTGCTGACACTCTCAAAGGCTGTGCCAACCGCAGAGAGCTACGAACTACATTAGTTGTAAACTTTTCTGTAGTTCATGACCCCACTCTAACGGGGGAATCTCGCTTGCAACGAGGGAGGATAACCGACTAAAAAATGAGACAACCGTACTGGTTTTTTGCGGTCTAGCGATCGTCATCGCTCATGTCGTCAGTTTCGTCGGTTTTGGTCATTCCTTCTTTGAAGTTGCGGAGGGTCTTGCCAAAGGTTCCACCGAGTTCGGGAATCTTTTTTGGTCCAAAAATGGCGATCGCGACTAGACAAACGACCCCAATCTCGACCCAGCCCAAGTTAAACATAGCGGTTCTCCCATGCAGTATGTTCAATGTAGCGGTTTCTGCGCCGGGTTTGTCGATCGGCAACTCTCTAAATTTTTCGACCCAGGATCATCACATCGCGATCGCTGTCCCACGATCGCGCCACTTGCGGCAGATAGCCCCATTGCTCAAACCCGAATTTTTTTAGCAACGAAATACTCGGCTGATTTTCTGCAAACACAATGCCCAGCAGAGTTCTGAGCTTCAGTTTGGGAGCTTGTTCGATCGCATGGCTTAATAAGGTCTGTCCGATACCTTGACGATGAAATTTGGGAGCAACATATAGGCTAATTTCAGCCGTCGATCGATAGGCTTCTCTGCCATAGAACATCCGAACTGCAAGCCATCCGGCGATCTCGCCTTCGCGCTCCAACACCCAAAGCGGATACTGGCTCGAATGACCATGAAACCAATCGAGCCGACTTTCAACGGTGACAGGGTTGATATCTGCGGTAATGGTTTTAGCGGGAATGGCGTGATTGTAAATTT
>DATJEM010000248.1:0-5609 GCA_035496615.1 Leptolyngbya sp. | reverse complement strand
GCTGTATCAGATTCAACATCCCCAAATCCCGCAATTTCGCGCCACCTTTGAGGAGGATCAGCGATTTTTTATTGTGCAAGACTATGTAGAAGGCAGTACTTATCGATCGCTGTTGGATGAGCGCAAATCTCGTGGCTATGTATTTTCAGAAAGCGAGGTGACGCAGCTTGTGAAGCAAGTTTTGCCTGTTTTGGCATATCTCCACGGCAAAGGAATTATTCACCGCGACATTGCCCCCGACAACATTATCTTGCGCGATCGCGATAAGCTCCCAGTCTTAATCGATTTTGGCGTGGTCAAAGATCTCGCGACTCGGATTCAGGCACAAGAAACCGCGAAGCAGCATACCACCGTTGGCAAACTCGGCTATGCGCCCACCGAACAGATGCAAACCGGACGCGCTTATCCCAATAGCGATTTATATGCGTTGGCTGTAACGGCTGTGGTATTACTCACGGGACGAGAGCCGCAAGACTTGTTCGATGAGAACTCAATGACCTGGAGATGGCAACGCTTTGTCAATCTAGAGCCGACCTTTGCCCAAACCCTGAATCGTATGTTGAGCTATCGCGTCGGCGATCGCTTTCAGTCCGCGACCGAAGTGATACAAGTATTGCAGTCTCCCGCCACGATCGCGCCGCTTCCCGCGACACCGCCGCCCTCTGTTGCCCAACCGCCCTCTGTTGCCCAACCGCCTTCTAATCTTTCCAAAGTCGAAACGCTCGCGGTTGGTCGCCAAAACAATTCAATGATGGCTCCCACCAATCTGCAACAGCGCAATGATCCCTCGATTCCTTCTCGCAGTTCGCTCTGGGATGATCCGTGGGCAGTGTTTGCGATCGGAGCCGGATTGGTTTTACTGACGGGATTAGGGGCGTGGACAATCACCCGCGCATTGATGAATGCAAATCAACCGACTCCCTCGCCGAGTCCGACGATCGCGTCACCCACTCCGACTGTGACTCCGACTGTGAAGCCTTCGCCCACTGCCACCCCCACTCCGGAGCCTGTCGCTTATAGTCAACAGCTTGATTTATCCAACGGAAAAGTAAATCGTAGTGGAACCTTACGATCGAACGAAACCCTTAATTTCATTGTTCCAGCGAATCAAGGACAGACCTTGAATGCGAGTTTGGCTGGAGAAGGCGTTTTGCTAAGTGTATTAGCACCCAATCGTGATCCGGTAAACAATGCTGCAAATCGTACCTCTAACTGGTCTGGAGAACTCCCATTTACTGGAAATTATACGATTCAGCTTAAAACTGTCAAAGGCATTCCCAAGAGTGATTTTAAGCTGAATGTCGGTCTACAAACGCCTGATCCTACCCCACCATCGCCATCACCATCCCCATCTCCGACCGCAAGCCCCGTGATTACTGAAGAAGTTGTCAGCATTCCCACAGGTCAAACGGGTGTTCAGGTGTCGAATAGCATTAACCCAACGACAACGCGACGCTATCTCATCAATGTGCGACCCAAACAAACCTTATCGCTCAACCTTCAGGGCGGAAGATTTACGGTTCGATATCCCGACGGGCGCACCGTTGAAGATGCAACCAATTTGCAAAGCTGGCAAGGCATTGTGCCGAGCGGCGGTAGCTATCAAGTGGACGTGACGAGCGATCGAGAAACAACCTTCACGCTAGGAGTTGATATTCAGTGACTCAATCCCAGCCCTGTCAAGCGCTAAATGTTTCTGAAGTTATGAACGGATCAGCTATTAGAACTAGAAGCTCTCGAAGTCGATATTCTAAAACGCTGTATCATTCTGGCTGAGTCTGATCCATGCGAACAGCTAGAACTTTTCAGCAGGACATCTTATGATCACAAATGCACTTCTCATTACCGGAACCGATACGGATGCGGGCAAAACGGTACTCATGACCGCGCTGATTGCCTATTGGCAGAAGTATTGTCGATCGCGCGCGCTAGGCGTGATGAAGCCGCTGCAAACTGGAGTCGGCGATCGAGAACTTTACCAACAGCTATTTGATTTAGATCAGACACTAGAACAGATCAATCCGCTGCATTTTAATGCGCCGCTTGCTCCTCCGATCGCCGCCGCTCTCGAAGGCAAACCGGTTAATCTGGAAACCCTTTGGACAACATTTGAAACCTTAAGAAGTCAGCGAGATTTTGTCCTGGTTGAGGCACTGGGGGGACTGGGATCGCCTGTCACTCATGAAACAACGGTGGCAGATTGGGCTTTTGATTGGCAGTTGCCGACGGTGTTAGTGGTGCCGGTAAAATTGGGCGCGATCGGGCAAGCGGTCGCCAATGTAGCCTTAGCAAGACAGACGAACGTTCCGTTAAAAGGGATGGTTTTAAGCTGTGTGCGATCGACTTCAGCCGAAGAGATTGAGAACTGGGCATCCGTGAACTTGATTCAGCGGCTCACGGGAATTCCCGTATTTGGAATCATCCCTTATTTGAGCGATCCAACTGATATTGAAAAGCTGGCTCAAGCTGCCGCAAATTTAGATCTAGAACGGATTATTCCTGGTATGGTTTAGAGTTGCCTTTCTTTGTTTGTTCGCTTAAGAAATAGGTCAAAGATGCAATCACCAGCGCAACACTCGCACCATAAGGGAACAAGTTTCCGTCACCATCCCATTTTACGGCTTGTCCCAGAAAAGAAACGCTAAGAACGACGACAACAACGCTTGCAAGCTTTCCTTTGAGATCATCGATCGTATGAATTTCTAACCATTCTGGAACGCGAATACGATCGTCAACAAACAATTCATAAAGTCCTAACGCTGTGATGTAAAACACCGTCGCTAATAGAAATAAATCGATAATTTCGACAAAAGAAACCACGAGCGCTTTTGCACCTTTGCTTGAGACTGTTCCCGATGAAAGCAGATTCAGTACTGTATAAAATGTCTCGATCGCACCATAAATTAGGACTGTAATCGATGCGATAAAGGAACAAATCACTGCAATCAAAATAAACTGGCGGCTTCCAGCAAGAATACGATGCAGCATAAGATTAAATCCTGAGACAAACATTTATCTTGCTGACTGTACCGCAGTTTCAAGAGAAAGTCACCTTCGACGATCGCTTTAACTCGTGAGCCTTTCAATGATTTACATAGATCGATCTCACCCGATGTTCTGCTCCAATCTCCAGCACCAAATCGACGTTATTAGATTGTTCAACCATTGGTGTAATAAACAGGTCTGGATGTAGTGCATTCCAAAAATATTCTACGAATTGATCAATCTCTGCATCGCTCATTCCCGCTTTTCCTTGAGCAATCATTTTATGTTCTGCTTGTTTGCGCCATTGTTTACTGAGTAGATAGTTTGGCACATACAGCACAATCAATCGATCGAGCAATTCCCACAGCGGCACATAGTTTTGTAACTGCTGATTGATGTCTCTGGCGAATTGTCGATCGCTGATGAATCGAGTTTCAAAGTTAGAGGTGATCGGACGCACACCGACAAACCAACCTTCAAATAGAACCATATCAGCTCGATCGATGATTTCAGGATTTGCCCGATCGCCTTCTCCATCATCAGCAGACTTATCAAATCGAGGCAGCGCGATCGGAAAGTTTCCTCGTTGAAATTGATGTAATACGTCAATACCCAGTTGAACATCATGGGTTCCCGGAGGCCCTCGACGCACAAAACGAGGATCACGGTCTTGCAGCGCCTTGCGATCGATATAAGGTAGATACAAGTCATCGATCGACCAGCTAATCGCATCATATCCAAGCTGTTTTAGAATCACACATAATATTCTCGTCAGTGTCGTCTTTCCGGTTCCCTGTCCCCCTAAAAAACCTTGAATCAAGCAATGCTGCTTCGATTGTTTCCAGTCGGCAATCTGAATTGCTAAAGGCAACCAAACATCCCAAACGGTTTCAATTGCAAATGGTAAATCGAGTGCGGTACAAAGCGTTATGATCGCGCTTTCACTTTGAGCCAATAATGCCAAACGAGAATCGATGCGATCGCGAACATTCACAACATCCATTCCAAAGGCTTTGGCGCGTTGTGCATCTTGTAGCGCACGGGATTCTAAGCGCGATCGATCCTTAGAGCGAATCAGTTCTGCTAGCGTCATCCAACAATTGTCACATAAAAAATCGGGAGGAAAACTATCCTCCCGATCGCAATCCCTTAAATTATTAGAAGAGAACCATCACTGCAATCTACATTTTTGCGGCTGCTTTCTGCACCTCGCTCTTTTTCGCTTTGAATTCGGTGGCAAGCTGCTCTAACTGATTACTGCTGAAGTTGTCGCGCAGTGCCGCAAAGAAAGTGCTTTCTTCCTGACGCACATGATCCATGATCTCGTCCATCAAGCGCCGGAGCGAAGCCATAAACTCATCCGACATCATATTCATTTTTTCCATTGCATCAAGCGCGGGGAACCAAGAATTCTGCTCATCATAGAGTTCTTGCAGGTCGCTTTCCGCATACTTACCGCGCACAGCGGGATAAGCCACTTCGTTTTCTGCGATCGCATGAGCGCGAATATCATTGTCCAGTTGTGTAAAGTACTCTTTGCGCTTTGCCGGATCTTGAGTCTTCATGATTTCTGCAAACAGAACATTCACCTTCTGATGATCCATCCGAATCACGTCTTGAATGTTCATATCTGACTTATCACTGGTCTGAGTGACGACACTGCCTGCAATACCCGTGAGGGCTGCAACGGCATCCTGCACACGGCTCCACAAGCCCTGATCTGCTTCCATTCCAGTAAGTTCACGCACACCGAGAATTTCTAAGATTCCTTTAAGCTGTTCTTGGTGAGCGCGGTTCTCAAAATTCACGGTATTCAGCGGTGCAAGCGCAGCCTCGATATCCGCTCCAACTTTCTGGGCTGCCTTATGCACAACGATACCTGACATCACTTGCTGATGCTTCAGCAACTCATGCTGGAAGACTTTTTCATATAGCGTGAGTTCAGAACCTGACATCAATTTTTCAACTTTTTGCATGAACTCGCTGACCGTTTCCTTCGGCTCAGACTGCACACCATATTGCACGATCGCAGTTTCCAAAATACCCAGATTTTTCTGGTCATCTTTGAGCATATCTTGGAAGCGCTTCACCATTTCAGAGTCAGTAGTAGCAGCAATAAACTTCTGCTCGTTTGAAATAATCAGTTTTTGGGTGGCTTTAATATCAGCAAGCTTCATCGCGATCGCTTTACGCTTGGTATCATCCATTGTCGCTACCATTTTGTGTTCTCCAAATTCATTTATATCGGATCGGCATCCTTTCAGATCTGAGTTTCACACAGGATGATCAGGACAACCTCTTTCATGCGATCGAATCATGAATCCGCCAAATTACTTGGCAAATTGCAGCAAAGACTCACCTTTGGATAGTGGAATTCAGAAAGGTCGTACTAGATTGTAGGAAATGGCGGTCTTCCCTTATTTCTCTAAGGAAACGATAAGATGTCTACTTACGATGTGGTGATCATTGGTGCTGGACACAATGGTTTGGTTTGTGCAGCATATCTATTAAAAGCAGGATACAAAGTTTTGCTGTTGGAGAAGCGATCGGTTCCGGGTGGTGCGGCAACGACAGAAGCGATCATTCCAGAAGCGCCAGACTTTAAGTTTAATTTGTGTGCGATC
>DATJEM010000247.1:0-7000 GCA_035496615.1 Leptolyngbya sp. | reverse complement strand
CGACCACCAGCGACGCATACAAAAACGCGATCGACCAGGGAAACTCACTCAGCCAATGTGCCGCTAATGCGCCGCCCAAAATCGTTACCAATGTCCCGATCGTCACCAAATTCCGCAAACTACTCGACACTTGACCGATTTCGCGCAGTTGCAGATTAAAGCCGCCCTCAAACAAAATTACCGCAACCAACAGCCCGATCAGCACTTCTAGCCCCGCTCCCAGCTGCTCTGGATGCAGCCAGTCCAGTCCGCTCGCCCCCGCTATCACGCCAAACAGCAGCAGAAAAACGATCGCCGGAATCTTGATCCATTCCGCCACCACCTGTGCGCTGATCCCCGCGATCACGGTGATCACGATTTGCAAGGTAAGGTCTAGCGTTGGATTCATAGCAAAACGAGCAAAGAAAGAATAAAAGTATTTCCCTGGTCTCTGTCTAATTTTGCAGCTAATGGGACTCAAATGCTACCGATCGCGCTCAATATTTTGTAATAACTCATGGGGAATTGTGCGATCGAGCTTGTGGGAACATGAAGGCAGTCAACGATTCACGAAGATTTAAGAAAAATGTCACAAGATCAAAACCCAACTGTCGTGATTACGGGTGCGTCCTCTGGAGTCGGCTTGTACGCTGCGAAAGCTTTGGCAAAGCGCGGCTGGCACGTGGTCATGGCTTGTCGGAATTTAGAGAAAGCAGACAGCGCCGCCAAGTCCCTAGGAATGTCGCCGGACAGCTATACGTTGATGCACATTGATCTGGGTTCATTAGATAGCGTGCGCAAATTTGTCGCCCAGTTCCGAGAAAGCGGCAAGTCTCTAGATGCACTGGTTTGCAATGCCGCCGTTTATTTACCGCTGCTCAAAGAACCAGAGCGCAGCCCTGAAGGGTACGAAATCAGCGTCGCGACCAATCATTTTGGGCATTTTTTGCTGTGCAATTTGATGATGCAAGATCTGAAACATTCTTCATTCTCTGAGCCGCGATTGATCATTTTAGGCACGGTGACAGCGAATTCCAAAGAACTGGGCGGCAAGATTCCGATCCCGGCTCCGGCTGATTTGGGAGATTTACAGGGATTTGAGGCAGGATTTAAAGCCCCGATCGCCATGATCGATGGCAAGCCCTTCAAAGCAGGGAAAGCCTACAAAGACAGCAAACTTTGCAACATGATCACCGTGCGGGAACTGCATCGCCGCTATCACGATTCGACCGGAATTGTATTTAACTCCCTATATCCCGGCTGTGTGGCAGATACGCCTTTATTCCGCAATAGCTATCCGCTGTTTCAGAAAATTTTTCCCTGGTTCCAGAAGAACATCACAGGCGGCTATGTTTCTCAAGAATTAGCAGGAGAGCGGGTGGCGCAGGTGGTTGCTGATCCCGAATTTAAGCAATCGGGCGTGCATTGGAGTTGGGGCAATCGGCAGAAAGCAGGGCGTGATTCGTTTGTGCAGGAGCTTTCGGAAAAGGCAAGCGATGACGCGAAAGGTAAGCGGATGTGGGAACTCAGCGAGAAGCTAGTGGGATTGGCTTAAAGAGAATGAGTTGAAATGAGATCTCTCGCCATTCTCTTCAAATCTGCCCAAATTTAGGTCACGGGCGGAGATAGCACTAACCGCCCAACAAGTATTTCAACTGAATTTGCGCCGTTGTTTCGGTTCCTGCCACAAATACGGCAGCTTCGCTAAACTGTGGCGCACCCGTCCGAATTGTCGGATTGCGCGAGAACCCAAATCCTTCAGTTGGAATCCCTAGAAAATTCTGATCCAGTTTGCCGTTGTTATTGCGATCGTGAAACACTGCGATCGCATAATTTCCCAGCGGCAAATTCCGAAACGTGACGATCGTTTGTTGCTGTGCGATCGCGACACATTGTGCCTGTACTGCCCGATCTCTGCCGCTTGGAAACCCTGCACTTCCAGCAAACAAGCTGACGCAAACTTGCCCTTGCTGACTCCGTAAGCCATCAATTTTGACAATCAGATTGCCTGTTCGAGCGGCTGGATTGGCTTGAGCAATCATTGATTTGGGCTGTGCGATCGCTGATTGGGTCGGTGCGATCGCGAATCCGAGCAACATGATGCACGTCGCGAGGATTCCGAGCTTCGGGAGGATGGACATTGATATTCTCCGGGTATTCTTAGCATTTCTTTACAAGCTGCTAGAGTATTGTGGCATCTCGATCTCAAATCTGAAAAGCTTCTATTGATTTTTCGATTTATGAAATTCCGCGTAGAAGCTAAGTACACGATACTTTAGCGGCTCTATTCCGTGAATCAACCTCCTTTGTCTGCTGATTTGTCCGCTCATGACTGGCATGGGGCATTGCGCTTAGATTTTGAGCATCGACGCGGTGTAACTCACCTCACTCACAATCAAGGACAGGCTCCCCTCAAGGTGCAGCGCCCGTTCTATCCGGAGGGCGGCGAGATTTGTCACAGCGTGATTATGCACACGGCGGGTGGACTCGTCGGCGGCGATCGCCTCACCTATGATTTTCGTCTTGCTCCCAATAGCAAAGCCTTAATTACGACTCCCGCCGCCACGAAGATCTATCGCACTAACGGGCGGGAAGCTCAACAGAAAATTCAAATCAATTTAGCAGAAGGGTCTTGTTTGGAATGGTTGCCGCTTGATGCGATCGTGTTCAATCGAGCTTGCTATCGTCAGGAAATGCAGATTAACCTCGCTCCGGGCGCACAATGGCTCGGATGGGAAGTAACGCGATTTGGGCGGAGTGCTAGTGGGGAAAGATTTGTTGAAGGGAATTGGCGATCGCGTACCGAAGTTTGGCAAGCCGGAAAGCCGATTTGGATCGATCGGCAATGGCTGCCGGGAAGTGAAACGAGCTTTAACAGCCCGCATGGTTTAGCAGGCTGTCCGATCGTCGGAAGTCTTGCCTGGATTGGGCAGCAAGTCGAACCGGAACTGGTCGAAAAAGCACGATCGCTCTGGACAGGAACCGTTGGCGAAATTGGAGTGACGCGCTTACCGCTGGGGTTACTCTGCCGATATCGCGGACATTCCAGCACTGAAGCGCGAAAATGGTTGATTGCCGTTTGGGGACTGGTGCGATCGAGTCAAGGTCGATCGATCTGCCTTCCCAGAGTTTGGCAGCTTTGACCAAAATTTGACCAAAACCTTCAAAAGCGAATCAGCCCGGTTGATTGAGTAAGGGCAAGAAAGCACTGGCAAACATCGCCGCTTGCGTCCGATCCCGCACATTGATCTGACTCAAAATGTGGGTAATGTGATTCTTGACCATTCGTTCTGAAATATATAGCGATTCTGCAGTTTCGCGGTTGCTGGCTCCCGCAATCATTAAACTCAGCACTTCGCGCTCACGCGCCGTTAATCCTACGAGTTCTGCGGGAGGCGCGAGTTGGGCAGGCGATGGAGGCGCGATCGCTGTTTCCATCCGTCCATGACCATTTGCGTATAATCTTGATGCACTGCACGAATGGCAGTCGCGAAATCATCAGAACGGGTATCTTTGAGCAAATAACCCCGCGCTCCAAATCGCATCGCCTGTGACACAACCAATTGATGGCGCAGCCGGAACACACCTTGAGGGGCAGCGGTAATTTATGACTTTAGACATCTCCGAACTGGCAAACGTTCATCTAAATTGATGCCTTTATCAATGCAGACCTTTCTAACATCGTTCGTGGCATCGATCGCCCAATGAACTCGGTCTTCGGCATATTCTGTACCACAAGAAGCAGCGCCGTGAACCAATCGATGGCGCAGTCGGAAGGCTCTACCCAGTCCATCCCAGTTCGTCACGACTTCAGGAAGACGTAAATGAACGTTTGGAAGAACCTCATCTCTCCAGACCTCTTTGTACTTATCGAGTCCGTGACAGTGACTCAGGTTTTTGCGTACCAATACATTGGGAGAAGTGCCGAGCGCAATAATTGCACGTCGAACCGTCCACTCAAAGTGAATCACCGCAAGAAGAGCTGACAATGAAGGATCTTCGCTTAAAAATTGCTTGATCCGCTCTTCACGAGAGGAACTTGAATCTTGAACTAGAAACATTGAATTTTCCGAAATATGATAGTTCTTATCGAATTAGCCTTTCTACCTCTATTTCGATATCTGCAAAGAGATTGGGGGCAAATCGTGCCAGTCGCGAGTGTGACTTGCGATCGATACTCTCCATTGACCGGATCACGAAAAACAACAGCTCTCTTGTAATGAGGTTGATCACCCAATATTCTAAGATATCTGCAGAGGCGTAGACTTTGGATTTGATTTCGAGATCTTTCTGCAAGCTCGAATTTGAGTACTCAATCAGCCAAAAGATATTTTCTGGATAAGGATGATGCTCCGTTTTGTAAACATCCAAGAAGCTCAACGATCGCTAAATCTGGGTTCTGGTTCCGAATCGGTTCGGTGAAGTCACTAAATGCCCAACACGCACGATCGCTCGTTTTTCTAAAAGCCGTTGTAGATATCTGGATGAATTATCCTTAAACCCGCATGGGATATTCCTTCAGGGGACATCTCGACTAACTCTCAATCGCTCGACGCGCACATCATCAAATACGCCCGCCACGATCGCTTGCTGACAAAGATCGATCGTCCATTTGAGAATTCTGATAGTCATGAACTGCCCCGCTGAATAGTTTTCCCATCTCTACAGTGTCAGAGGTTATAGCGTCAAGGATTGCGGATTAGTCTCGATGAGTTTTGCCAAATCGCGCAGGAATCCAGCAGCATCTGCCCCATAAATGATCCGGTGATCGCAGGTAATGTTCACCTTCATTTGTCGCCGAACGCCCATCATACCGTCATCGGTTGCGACCACTTGAGCGCGAGAAGCTCCGATCGCTAGAATTGATCCCTGTCCCGGCGGCAAGATCGCATCAAACGAATCGACTCCAAACATTCCCAAGTTAGACAGCGTAAAGGTTCCAGAACTATATTCATCGGGTTGAAGTTGTTTGGCTCTGGCTCGATCGACGAGATCTTTCCAGCCGCGAGAAATTGAATAGAGATCTTGCTGATCTGCATTTTGCAATACGGGGGTGATCAGTCCGCCATCTTCCATCGCCACCGCAACTGCAACATTAATCGAGCGATTGAAGCGAATACCATTGTCAACGTAGCTGGCATACAGCAAAGGATGTTTTTGCAAGGTGACTGCGACCGCTTTTGCCAACAATGCTGTCATCGTTACGCCTTTCGATTTTACTTGTTTATAAAGCTTGTCGAGGGCATCGGTTGTAATCGTGTAGCTAACGTGAAACGTTGGAACTTCTAGGCTCGCCATCATATTCCGAACCACTGCATTTTGCAGAGTTGTCATTGGCTGAACCTGTCCGGGCTGCGCGGGAATAGCAGCAGGGGTAGGACGAGCAGCAGGAGCGACAGCAATGGGAAGAGTTGCCGGGATGCTGACAGGAGGCGATGCCACGGCTGGCGTTTTTCCGGCGGCGGCTTCGACATCTTCTGCGACAATGCGACCGTGAGGCCCGCTACCGACAAGCGTAGAAAGCTCAACTTTGAGGTCTTTGGCGAGTTTACGGGCGCGGGGAGAAGCGATCGTCCGCCCGTTCTCTTTGCCACGGGAAACGGGGGCGCTGGCTCCATTGGTGGTCGCGGCAACTGCAATCGGTTCGGGGGTGGTAGTTTTGGCGGTGGGATCGGCGATCGCTTGCTGTTTGGCGGTTTCGATTTCGGCTTCGGTTTCAGCAAGGAGGGCGATCGCACTGCCGACGGGAGCGGATTCGCCTGCGGGAGTGACGATCGTGGCGAGAAAGCCTTCGTAAAAAGACTCGACATCCATATCAGCTTTGTCAGATTCCACCACCACGACGGTTTCACCTTTTTCAACTTTGTCGCCTGGAGATTTGACCCAGGACACGATTTTTCCTTCGGTCATCGTGGAACTGAGAGCAGGCATGAAAATTTCGTGGATCATGGCGGTTAATCAGGGATAGATCAAATCACAAGCAGTGCAGATCAGATTGTATCGAATATTGGCAGTAAAACCGTATCGGCTAATTCGGCGCAGCGATTTGAATGGTTTTGATTGGTTCTGCGATTTCGATCGGTTTGGTGAGATATGCCTGAAATCCGGCGGTGAGTGCGGCTTGGCGTTCTTCTTCACGCGCATCGGCGCTGAAGTTGATCGCACGAATCGATCGACCTTCTGACCGTAGCTGTTCGATGAATTCAAAGCCATCGATTTCTGGCATTCCATAAGTCACTGATCAGCAAATCGGGCGAGAACTCAATGATCTGCGATTGTGACGACTTTCGCCGCCAATGGCTTCCGCACGGTGGCAGGAGCATCCTAGACATTGAAAGATAGAACAGAAATACTATTTTTTTTGTTGCTTAAAGAAGTTCCCAATCAGATAGAGCGACCCACAAAGCACAATCAGTTGTGGTTGTTTGGTTGCGGTTTCTAAGGCTGTGCGTACATCAGGGTAAACGCGGCAACTCGCTAAGGTTGGGCAGAGTTCCCAAGCGAGAATCGCGAGTTCAGTTGGCTCGGCAGAACTATGATCGGGAACTGGAACAAGCAGCAGAGAATCGTTCGATCGTAGTAGTGCTTTGAAGACATCAGCATGATCTTTGGTCGATAGCATTCCGATGATCCATTGAATCGGAGCTTTGCCAATTTGATCAATGTACTGTCTAAGCGCTTCGGCGCTTGCGGGATTGTGTGCGCCATCGATTAGAATCTGATGGTCTTTCCAGTTGTACCACTGTAAGCGACCTGCCCATTTTGTGTTGGCGATTCCGTTGATGATTGAACGATCAGAAATGTTGTAGTTTTGCTGGCGAAGAAAATTGATGGTGGCGATCGCGATGGCTGAATTGTGCAACTGAATCGTCCCCTGAAGCGGGAGTTGATATTTCAGCGCTCCTTGATGCGCCCAGCCATCGATCAACTGAGACGGTTCGGGATAGACGACGGGACAATCGAGATCCGCAATGCGTTGATCGATCACAGCTTTCGCGTCGATCGGCAGTTGTCCAATCAC
>DATJEM010000246.1:0-3818 GCA_035496615.1 Leptolyngbya sp. | reverse complement strand
CATAAAGGAGACCGCCATGCAGACCTTAACTCGCACCAGCACGACGGAAATGGAAGTCACGAGCATCCGTTTAGAACGTGAGTTGAAGGAAGAACTCAAATCGCTTTCAGGCAACCAGGGCTATCAGGCGCTGATTCGCGACATTCTTTGGAACTATGTACAGCAGCGATCGGACAGCTATTCGCCGGAATTCAGCCCTGCCGATATTCGCGCAACTTTCCCCGCAACGGCGCAAAACGACGATCGCTGCGCCCTTACAGGCAAATCGATCCCGGCGGGAGACCAAATTTTACTTGGGCTTACGCTCGACGGCAATCTTATTCCGCTCAGTCTCGGCAGCTTATAATTTCAAACTCTAGGAGAAAGGATGATTATTTCTCCTTTCTCCTGATATGATGAATATCGCAAGCGGATGTGGCGGAATTGGTAGACGCGCCAGATTTAGGTTCTGGTTTCGCAAGAAGTGAAGGTTCAAGTCCTTTCATCCGCATTTGAATTCGAGAGAAAGCGCCGACGCAGTTGGGCGCGAAATTCGGAGTCTAGATATTTTTCTTGCAGCGATCGAAACTCTTTCCAAGCGATCGTTCTTTGCTGTTCCAATCGATTAGAAAAGATTGGGCAGCATTTCTCGATCGACTGATCTAACTTTTTATCTAAGAAATTCTGCAAAATTACGCTGTCTTGGATCTGCCCCAAAACGGCTTGAATCTGTTGAAATTCCTTTGCTTGTTCAATATACGCTTCGTCGTAAAAATCAGTGAATAGCTCAGTTTGATAACGCACTCGCTTCATTTTTTTGCGTAAATCATGAAGCTGCTCACCGTGTTTCAATTGCTCCTGAATAAAGTCTAAAGTGATTGGCGAAAATACTGTTTCATGAGATTGAAATTTGACCCCTGTCAGCCAAGCGGGATGTAAAAGAATGCCGCTAATCAAAGGCAATAAAATATCAGGTAGTACTTCTTGAATTGGCATTTGTGCGATCGCTTCATACTGCGGCAACACCAACCAATCTTCGAGATCTCGCTTGAATGCTCTGTACGGGTTAGATTTCAAAGTCTTTTTCAACTGATGGAAATCTCGCGATCGTTGATGATGTAATTTTTTCAAAGCGCGCTTCAGTACCTTTTGTTCTGCCTCTGGCAAATCAGAATGCGACGCGAGTTCTAGATTCAAAACATCCGCATCGCGCACCGTTCCCAAAACCTGAGCAAATTTGCGAATTCGCTTTTCACTCGCAGCTTTCGGCAAATTTACGGCAAATCCAAAAACTTGGATCGCTGTTCTCAGCCGCCGCAATCCGACCCGCATTTGATGCAGCGCTTCAGCATCTTGACCATGTAGAACATCTTCTTCGTGATTTATCGCTTTGCGAAGATGCTTCTCGATCGCAGCATGAGCAAAATGACTGAGGGTTTCTTGAGACGACTTCGCAGGAAAGTTCATATCCGTTTTATAGAAAAAATTTATAGAGCAAATCACTAATATTTTGAGTCTCTGGCAATCGAGAGAGCGAAACCTCTACCTTTAGTTCACCTTTGAGCCTGATCTATCTTGATCGATCGCAATAAAGCTGTATAAAACCGCAATTATCCGAGAAGATGTTCAATTAATAGATGATCACATAACCCTATGAAACACATTGTATTTTGCGACTTTGACGGCACGATTACACAGGCAGAAACATTCGTAGCAATGCTGAAGCATTTTACACCCACGCTGGCAGAGCGATTGCTCCCAGAAATATATGCAAAGCGTTTAACGTTACGAGATGGTGTACGGCAACTCATTGGATCAATTCCATCGGTGCGGTATGGCGAAATCGTGGAATTTGCTCGAACTCAACCCATTCGCCCCGGTTTGTTGGAGTTTCTTGACCTTCTAGAGACCCAGAACATTCCTTTTGTGGTGATTTCCGGCGGTTTGCGCGGCATGGTCGAATCGGTACTCAACCCCTTCAAATCTCGAATTCACGCCATTCATGCAATGGAAGTAGACACTAGAGCGCAAGATTTGCAAGTGTATTCTGCCAATGAAAGCAGTACGGAAATGGTTGCAAAAGCGCAAATCATGGCGAGATATGGAGTCGATCAAGCGATCGCGATCGGAGATTCAATCACGGATCTCAACCTAGCACTAGCGGCTCCGATTGTTTTTGCTCGTCCACCGCTCACTCGCTACCTAGAAGAACGGCACAAAAACCATATTGCTTGGAATGATTTCTTTGATGTTCGAGATTGTATTCGCGATCGCATTTTAAGCGGTTCCTTTAAACAATCCATTCGGACGTACTAAAAGTACAATCACCATAATGATTAATGCAAATCCAAGTTTGTATTGAGCCGTGAACACCCGCGTATTCACAATAAATGCAATCAGCGGATTCGTAGCAAACGGCGCGAGAAGATCGGACAATCCGGCTCCGACTTCTTGCGCGATTCCGATCATCAATCCACCTGCGATCGCGCCGTAAGGATTTCCAATTCCGCCCAAAATCACTGCGGCAAACAGCGGCAAAATCAAGAACCATCCCATATTCGGGCGCACCGCTTCGACCAATCCCAGCATACTGCCGCCCAATGCGGTCAAACTTCCCGCAATCACCCACGTCCAAATCACCACGCGATCGACATTAATGCCTGTCGTCCGAGCCAAATCTAAATCATCGGCAACTGCTCGCATCGCTTTGCCGACTTTGGTATTTTGCAATAGGTAATGCAACCCGCCAATGGCTACGATCGCGAATAGAATCACCAATATTTTGTTAAACGGAATTGTGATCCCGAAGAATGATAGAGCGCGAAGCACAGGCAAATCATACCGTTGATTACCACCGCCCCAGATTAAGATAACTCCGTTGCGAATGAAAAGTGCTAAACCGATCGAGATAATAATTAGCGTGGTTGCGGATGCCCGTTTTTTTCGCATTGGCGACCAGAGCAGCGCTTCGCAAATGAGCGTGACTCCAACAGTGACGATCGCAGAGAGAAACATTGACACCCAGATATTGACACCGCTGGCATTAAACAGCAGCGTAAAATAAGCTCCCAACGTCATAAAATCGCCATGAGCAAAATTCGACAATCGTAGAATTCCGTAAGTTAATGTCAATCCCACCGCCGAGAGCGCAATAATGCTTCCGAGCGAAATCCCGTTCACAATTAATTGAATCAACTGAGCAAAAAAGACATCCATACGGCGGCACTAAATCACAATATCGCTTGATTGTGCCTGAAGTCGGGAGCTTTGGGAAGAGATACGAATGCTTGGCTGCCAGCCAGCGATTGAAAAAGCGGCAATAAAAAAGCAGTCCCTACCCGGTTTGGACTGCCCTTGTGTTAGACGATGAGCTACTCAATCTGTCATCATCATCTCTGCTTCAACGAATCTTCACATCACCCTTAAGACTGATGAGAATGGGCATCAGTAAACGGCTTGTATCGCTGCGATCGCAATTGCCGCCGGATAAATTCGATGTTCCTCCGCATGAATCCGCTGTTGCAGGGTTTCGATCGTGTCGCTTGCCAGTACGGGAACTGCCGCCTGTATGATAATTTCACCGCTATCGACTTCCGGCACCACCAAATGTACCGTGCAACCCGTGATTTTCACGCCCGCTTCTAGGGCTTGCTCGACCGCACGATTGCCCTTGAAACTGGGCAATAGACTTGGATGAATGTTGAGAATACGATCGCGAAATGCCTGAATCAATACCGGAGTCACGATCCGCATCCAGCCTGCCATAATCACCCAATCGACACCGGACTGTTTTAATGTTTCCACGATCGCCCGATCCAAATCTTCTCGACTGGCAAACG
>DATJEM010000245.1:0-2882 GCA_035496615.1 Leptolyngbya sp. | reverse complement strand
GCGGTGAAATTTGTGACAAAAGCAGTGGGCAATCCTCAAAGTTCAACCGGGATTTATTCCGTTGGATTTGCTCCCCCTGAGCAGATGTCAGGAAGTCAGGTTTTTCCGTCAAGTGATTTGTATGCGTTGGCAGCGACGTGCGTGATGTTGCTGACCAATAAAGCACCCCAAGATCTATTTGACAGTTTTAATCACACTTGGAAATGGCGAAACTATGCTCAAGTGAGTCCACAGTTGGGTGAAGTGCTCGATCGAATGTTGCGCTATGCTCCTGCCGATCGCTATCAATCTGCGACTGAAGCGCTGGATGCACTTGCTCCTAAGCCTGTTGCGTCCCCGCCTTCACCCATCCCACCGCCCCCGATTGCGCCTCGATCGTCGCCGATCTTCAGATTTTCGGCGATCGAACTGATGACAGGTGCAGCGTTTACCGGATTTGAGGGTGGAATTTTAGCGATCGCGCTTGTCAGTTTGCTAGGAACCACGCTGATTAGTGCAAGCTTTTGGCTGGTATTGGTCGGAATTCTGATTTTGGCTCAGTATTTACGCTTCATTGAGCGAGTTGATTTATTTATTCTGGCAGCGATCTCGCTCTTGATCGTGGGATTTGTGCGGCAGTTACACAAAGCTGGGGGAATATTTTTCCAAGTTGGAAATCCGTTTTTGAATATCCTCATTTTGGCAGGATTTACGGGATTAATCGCACTAGCGATCGCGATTCTGTTTCGTCTAATTTACAAATTTGTTTCCCGGTTTTTATGAGTCAAAAAAATGAAACTCCAGCGCTCATTCTTTCGCTATTGATCACCAGTGGATTGATTGGTGGCGGGATTTGGTGGTTGACTCAGCGATCGAATCTAATTTCGACTGATCCATTTTCTTTGGGACAAGCTTCGGTCAAGCCCTCGCCCGATCCCGGTCAAGAGATTCCAACGATAGATTGGGCACAGGTGCAGACCGTTCCGCCCGGTATTTTCAACTATGGGGGCAGTACCAGTTGGGCACCGATTCGCCTCAGTGTAGATTCTGCACTGCAAGCGGCACGTCCCGAATTTCGATTGCGTTACATTGAACCGGCAAGCGGTGCGCCGAGTTCTACGTCTGGAATTCGGATGTTGCTAGATGGACAGGTTCAGTTTGCTCAATCGTCTCGCCCGATCGCGCCTCAAGAACAACAAGAGGCGCAGCAGAAAGGATTTACGCTGAGAGAAATTCCGATTGCGATCGATGGTCTTGCCGTGGCGATCAATCCTTCACTTAACCTTCCCGGTCTCTCGCTCGGGCAATTGAAAACCATTTACACCGGACAAGTCACAAACTGGCATCAAGTTGGCGGGGCAGATCTGCCGATTACCGCTTTCTCACGCGATCCTAAATCGGGTGGAACTGTGGAACTGTTTATCGATCAAGTTCTGAACAAACAAGCATTCGGCGCATCGGTACAGATTATTTCAACCACGACTGAAGCGATTCGTAAGCTTGCCGCAACTCCTGGGGGAATCTATTTTGCATCCGCGCCCGAAATCGTGCCGCAATGCACTGTGAAATCGATTCCGATCGCTCGGACTGATCAGTTCGTTGCACCCTATCGAGAACCGATCGCGACTTGTCCAACGCGCAATCAAATCAATGTGAAAGCCTTTCAAAATGGTACATATCCATTGACTCGCAATCTGTCGGTGATTGTGAAGCAGGAGAAGGGCAAAGAACAACAAGCAGGCGAGGCATATGCAAATCTATTGTTGACGACTCCGGCGCAAGAAGCGATCGCGAAAGCAGGCTTTGTTCGCTGGCGCTAATCGTTGCAGACTGAAATCAGCCAAATTACTTGCTACAACTCTCTCTTTTGATTCTGATCCCACCGTTCCTAATCGCGGTACGATGATGGAACTGTTAATTTTGTTCATCTAACGCGAATTGCTTATGAAGCGTTTAATGTCTCGCCTGTTGGCGCTGGTGCTGGTTGTGGCGATCGGATTAGTTGGCTGCTCTGCTGCTCCGGCTGGTCTGACGGGCAACTACCGCGAGGACACTCTGACCGTCATCAATACTCTCAAAACTGCGATCGCGATTCCTGCCGATGCTCCTGATAAAGTTGCCGTTCAGGGAGACGCTCGTAAGCTAATTAATGATTTTGCTTCTCTCTACCGCCGCGATGCCGCTTTAGGGAAGCTGACTTCTTTTACAACCATGCGAACCGCTCTAAATTCGCTTGCAGGACACTATAGTTCGTATCCGAATCGTCCTGTGCCGCAGAAAATGATCGATCGTTTAAACACCGAATTCAATCAAGTTGAAGCTTTCCTCAAACGCGGAAACTAAGCTTGTTCAATCCTCTAAAAAGATTTAAAACTCCAAGAATTTTGCGCTTGGAGTTTTTTATATTTAAGTTAAATCATTGGGTCTAATATAATGCCTCCAAAACTGATTATCCAATTGGGTCGTTTTGTGTGGACAACGCTTTGGCGAATCATGATGTCAAAACTTGCGCCGCGTGATCCGTCTGGGGCTTATGCGCGTCCGGAAAGTGAGTTTCGCGATCGCATCGGTTCACCCGCTTATCCTGCCGCTTCAGGACGATACAAATTATTTGTGGGGATGAGTTGCCCCTGGGCACATCGAACATTGGTGACGCGCGCTTTGAAAGGACTAGAAAGCGCGATCGTAGTCTCGATCGTGTCTCCTTCTCCTGAAAATGGCGGCTGGATTTTAGACGAACCTGAATTAGGATGTTCTACGTTGGCTGAGGTCTATCGATTAGCAAAACCTGGATATACGGGACGATCGACAGTTCCAGTCCTGTGGGATGGCGAAACAAATACGATTGTTAATAACGAAAGTTCTGAAATTATTGTGATGCTGAATGCTGAGCTAAATGAATT
>DATJEM010000244.1:0-2599 GCA_035496615.1 Leptolyngbya sp. | reverse complement strand
AGTGCTTTGCGTGAGGACTCCGTTTCGACAGTTTTCTCGATCGAATGCGGTCTGTTATCTCGGATTTGAGAAGCTCAGTCAAGCGCAGAATTTCGCTCAATCTCTTGCCAGTTCTGGTCAGCGGTTCTCCGTTCAAAGAAGTCAAGTTCTGACTCAGTTCCCGGTTGAAATTAAGCTGATGGGCAATTCCGAAATTGTGAAACATCTCGCATATTGGGATCGTAAAGATCAGCATCAAGCGGCAATGGCTTCGCGAAAAAGCGCGATCGCGGCGTAGATCGATCACTTGCGATCGCAGCGATTTTGCACTACAATAGTACAAATGATTCAGGTTCTTGTTTTATGACGAAGCATTATATTCTTCAGCTTGATCCAAGTGCTAAGTACGAATGGGATCGGTGTTCACTGCGTGACCCGATTACCGCCGATCGCCCCGGTTTCGCCGAACTGATCGCGCAGGCAGTCGGAGAGCAGCCCGGTTCTTACTTGGTGGCGGTCAAGATTGAAGTGCAAGTACTAGAGCAAGCTGCGCCCCAATCCCAGCAAGAGGCGCAACGAGAGGCAGAAAGGGGGTCGCCGTCCATTTCTGAGTTTTCGCCCTCTGAGTTTTCGCCCTCTGAGTTTTCGACTGAGTTGCCAACTCGTGCAGTTCTGCATGAATTAGTGGCTTAGTGCAGTTTGCTGTTGTTCGGAGGCGGCGGTCTGTTTTAACCCGATAGCGACTGACCACTTATCGTTTTTAGGAATGTTAGTCATGAAATTTCGATTAGATCAATATCCCAGCGCGATCGCTCAAGCTTCTCAGCACGTCAACGAGTTGGATCAAAACATTGCTGAAGTTCGCTATCATATTGCTCGGCTCGAAGGGAATGCCGATATGGTGGTGGCGTTTGAGACGGCGTTGAAGAATGACAATCAGCGCAAAGCGCGGCGATTTGAAGTGCTGCAAGTGAATTCAGAGTACCAGCGGGCGATCGATGCGCTAAATCGAGCGACGACGGAGAAAGCAAATGCGTTTGCTCATTTGGAGCGGTTGCGGAATGAGTTTAGTGTTGCCAAGTTGGAAGCGCGGTTAGCGATCGCTCAACAGTTGAGTGGACTAGAATCTCGCGAACTAGTGGGTTTGTAGAAACGCTCTAAAATCTGGTTGTGGCAGTAGGGCAGTGGGTTCTACTGCTTTTTCATGAAAAAAAGACCTCCACCACTCGCGGCAAGGTCGTTCAGTTGATTCAAGTTCTCAGACCATAGCGTAATCGAAAGGTGGATCGAATGCAAGAAAAAGTGGTAGCGGTGATTCGGGAGTTGATGAAGCTGCAAGGAGTGAGTATTCGTCAGATTTCTGCCAAGATCGCTGAGGAACATGGCGGAAGCGCGTTGGGCTATACTCAGCAGATCAATCGAATTTTAAATGATCCGAAGTATGAGCCGAGCTTTGCAACGGTTGAGAAGATTTTAACGGCGTTGCATTTCTCCATGTGGCAACTGCCCTCGAATTTGGCAACGATCGAAGCTCAATTAGATCATTTGAACCATGAAATGGCGGAGATGAAAGCGGCGATCGCTCAACTTTGCATACGGCAGCGAGAAAATGATTAAAAAGATTCTAAATGAGCCTCGACACAGAAGCCCGTGACAGTTTTGGCAATCTTGCCTCAATGGGGTTTGAAAGGTTTTACCTTTGAATATTTTAACGTGGCTTGTTTGTGCTGAAAATTCCACAATGATACGATCGAGAAACTAGAATTCTGTTGCAGGACTGTTGTATGTCGATTATCGTTTCGCCCGAAGAACTTGAACTGTTTCGCGAACAGCTTGCGGATCATTCAGCCGCGATCGCAGCTTTAGAGGTAATCGAAGATTGTGATGGAGATTTGGAAGATGCGGCGATCTCTTTGGCAATTCGATCGGGACAGTTACCAGAAGCAAATGAAGGCTGGATCGAAGGTTTGGCGAAGCGGTGGCGGCATATTTTGTGTGAATCAGAGATCCAAGAAGAGCTAGAAGATGGACTATCGGGAACAGTTGTGGATGCGATCGTCGCTCAGTCTGATCTCCCGATGCGGCTAGCGATTCCGGTCGCAATTTATGTGATCAAATCTGGCGTGCAACCGTTTTGTCAGCCGATGCAAGAAAAGATTTTTGATGCTTAGATTTTTCTATCTTTGACGCTTGCGAATTGACTGACGACTTGATTGCATGGGAGACTAAAGAACCTTTAAATGAATGTTGAGCCATGAGCCGATCGGTGCAGAAGAGTCAAAATTCACGCGAACGATCGTGGTTTTATTGGTTCATGGTTCCGATTTATCCCTACAGTCAGCGTCGAACCATTAGAACTGAAGTGGTAAAAGATGCCGTTTGGACATTTGAGCAGCTTCAAGGGATTTTTTATGTTGTCACCCCAATTCGGATGACGGTTGTAAAACTGGATGCAGGCGGATTATTAGTTTATGCTCCGGTTGCTCCGACTCGTGAATGCTTGCGATTGTTAGATGAGATTGTTTCTGTGCATGGCGATGTGCAGTACATTGTGCTTCCGACTGCTTCGGGATTAGAGCATAAAGTGTTTGTGCCGCCGTTTGCTCGAAAGTTTCCGAAG
>DATJEM010000243.1:0-4215 GCA_035496615.1 Leptolyngbya sp. | reverse complement strand
GGCATCAGTCATGTAGGCGTGGGTGACTTTGACCGTGTTGCCCGCCCGAACGCGATCGGCAGCTTTTTCGCTGTAGAGATTGATTGCTTCATTGAAGGACTGAATGTATAGCTCTGCGTTCTGAACGGCTTGGGCTTTGATCAAGTCAGAAGATAAGCGCAGCATATTTGCCAATGCAATCCCCACGGCAATGCAGAAAATTAGCGTTAATACCAAAACGATTCGTTTCAATAACAGGCGAATCAACGAATGCCAAACACGAATCATAATGAGAGTCCGAGATGTGAATGCAATAGAATTTAGCTGTCACAATTTTGACTTAAATTAGATAGAATTTAAGCGATTCTTGTATGATGCTAATCAGAATTCAGGCACAGCGAACGAATGGAGCTTGAAACTGCACTTGCATTCACAGATGCGATCGTTTTTGAGAAACAAGGGGTTCATCTCAGTGACCTACAGCGGGCGATGTTGCGCGAATCGTGGTCGTGGCAGCGACAAAGCTACGATCAGATTGCCGAAGCGTATGGGTATTCGTCTACGTATCTTAAGCATGATGTTGGACCCAAACTTTGGAAGTTAATTTCGGCAGCTTTGGCAGAGAAGGTCAACAAAACCAGCTTTCGATCGGCGATCGAGCGCAGATTTCTAGCCGAAGCCCCACCCGAAATTCAAACGAGAGAATCGACTCATTGCTCGTGGAATGAAGCGCCCGATATTCCTTATTTCTACGATCGACACTCTGAATTGGCGCAACTGCAAAGCTGGATTGTTGATCAGCAGTGCCGCTTGATTACGATTCTGGGGATGGGCGGCATGGGAAAAACTTCGCTCTCCGTGAAACTGGCTCAACAGGTGCAAAATCGGTTTGAATGGGTGGTTTGGCGATCGTTACGCAATCTACCGTCGCTGCAAGAGTTAACCGCTGAACTTCTACAAGATTTTGTGCAAGCAGCAAGCATCCCTGAAACAGTGTCAGGACGGGTTTCGAGCTTGCTGAAATTTCTGCGATCGCGATCGTGTCTAATCATTTTGGATAACGCTGAAGGCATTGCAAAACAGGAAGACTATCATCACTTGTTTCGGCAAATTGGCGAAACAAGACATTCAAGTTGTGTCGTGTTGACGAGTCGAGAATTACCCGATGCCGTGCGATTGATGCAGGGAGACACGCTTCCGGTACGATCGCTGAATTTATCTGGGCTGTCGGTCACAGCAGGACAGCAGCTTTTTGCGCTCAGAGGTGAGTTTCAAGGTTCGATCGCAGATTGGCAGCGCCTGATTGCTCAATATTCTGGGAATCCCTTGGCGCTCAAGCTCATTTCTACGACGATTCAAACCATCTTTGATGGCTCTATTGCAGACTTTCTCAGCGAAGAAACCTTCGTGTTTGGAGATATTCGCAATCTGATTCGGCAGCAGTTTGAAGAACTATCTGATCCGGAAAAATCGATCCTATATTGGTTAGCGATCGATCGAGAACCTGTCTCGTTTGCAGTTTTACGATCGAAGATTTTTCCAAAAATTCAATCTGAAACCTTGATTGATAGCTTAGAAGCGCTAGAACATCGATCGCTGATCGAAAAGCAATCTGCTGGATTTTCACTCCAGCCTGTGGTGATGGAATATGCGATCGATCGATTTGTGCAGCACATTACCCAAGAAATTCTCTCGAATAGCCCTCCGGTTTTATTGAAAACTCATGCGCTACTGAATCCTCATGCAAAAGACTACATTCGGCAAACTCAAATCCGTCTGATTCTCACGCCGATCCTTGAGCAGATTTCAGACCCAGATCGATCGGATCTTCTGCAACGATTGCAGCAATTTCAGAACCAACCCGCCCATCGGATCGGATATGCAGGCGGCAATTTACTAAATTTAATGGGTCAGCAGCAGGTCAATTTAACCGAGTGTGATCTTTCCCAGTTGATTCTCTGGCAATCGGATCTACGGCAAACAACGCTTCATCGCGTTGACTTATCTGGTTCTGATTTGACTGGTTCAGCATTCACCGAAGCATTTGGGATTGTGTTTAGTGTTGCATTCAGTCCAGACGGAGCGAGTTTGGCGATCGGAGACGCGGAAGGCAGACTCAAACTTTGGGATGTCTCAACTGGAGCGCTTCTGATGCAACAAGAAGCGCACATCGGTTGGATTTGGTCACTTGCCTTTAGTCCCGATTGTCAAACCCTAGCAACAGGCAGCAGCGATCGTACCATCCGCCTCTGGGATATTCCTACCGGAGACTGTTTGCAAACGCTCGAAGAACATGCGAGCGCAATTTGGTCACTTGCTTTTAGTCCTGATGGAACCTATCTTGCCAGCGGCAGCGATGATCAAATTGTCCGATCCAACCTCAAAACGGGACACTGCGATCGCTGGTCGGGACACCGAGGACGAATTTTGTCGATCGCTTTTAGTCCCGATGGGACTTACCTTGCCAGCGGCAGTGATGACCAGACAATCCGAGTTTGGAACTTCAACACCGGGAACTGTGAAACGGTGCTGACTGGACATCGCGATCGCGTCGAGGCAGTGGTGTTTAGTCCATTGGGCGATCGGATTGCAAGCGGCAGTGCGGATCACACGATTCGGCTCTGGTCGATCCAATCGGGACAGTGCCTTCAAAGAGTTGAAGGACATGACGATCGCGTTCGGTCGCTCGTGTTCGACGATGCCCAAACGCTGATCAGCAGCGGCGACGATCAAACGATTCGGGTTTGGCAAGTCAGCAATGGGCAATGTCTTACCACCTTGCGCGGACACCGCAACGCCGTGTTTTCGATCGCGCTGAATCAAAATGGCATCATTGCCAGTGGCGGGCTGGATCAAACGGTTCGGCTTTGGAGCCTTCAAACTGGACAATGCCTCAAAACGCTGCATGGATATACGAATGCGGTCGTTGCTCTGGCACTCAGTTCTGACGGAACTACCCTCGTCAGTGGCGGAACGGATCGCGTGATTCGATCGTGGAATGTTCATACCGGACACTGCGAGAAGATTCTCAGCGGACACGAAGGTTGGGTGACTTCGATCGCGCTGCATCCGAATGGCGACTGGATCGCAAGTGGCAGTCACGATCGTACGATTCGGCTCTGGTCGCTCAAAACCAAGCAGTGCTTGGAGATCTTTCGAGCGCATGACCACTGGGTACAATCCGTAGCCTTCAGCCCGGACGGAGAGTTTCTTGCCAGTGGCAGCGACGATCGCACCCTGCGGATTTGGTCGATCGGCGCGCGGCAATGTATAAAAGTGCTGCAAGGACATCACAGTTGGGTGTGGGCAGTTTGCTTTAGCCCAGACGGGACAAGAATCGCCAGCAGTAGCGATGACCACACCATTCGGATTTGGGATAGAGAAACGGGAGCCTGTCTCAATGTGCTTGAAGGACATACGCAGCAAGTCCAAGCGATCGCGTTTAATCAGACCGGAGAATTGCTCGCGAGTGGGAGCAGCGATCAGACGGTGCGAGTGTGGTCAGTCCAAACCAGCCATTGCCTCAAAACGCTGCACGGACATCAAAATGGCGTTTGTTCGGTTGCCTTTGGCGCAAAAGGCGAACTTGCCAGTAGCAGCCTCGATCAAACTGTGCGCCTGTGGAATCTTGATACCGAAGTTGATATCAAAACGCTGCCTGTGTTCACCTACTCGATTCGATCGACGATCGCGATTTTCGAGCGCACCCTCGCGAATGGCAATCAAGATGGAACCCTCCAGCTTTGGGATATGGATAGCGGGGAGTGTGTGCAAATATTCAATCCGGATCGACCCTATCAAGGAACAAACATTTCAGGCATCACAGGAGTGAATGCAGCCCAGCAATCTACGCTGAAAATTTTAGGCGCGATCGATTCATAGCGCAGTGCCGACTTCAAAACACTTCGCCCTTTTCAACTCAGACAAGCCATAATGAGTGCAGCGTTAACTGACCCACGCAACAATAATGATGGACGCGTTTGAACCTGTACCGCCGACCTGGACAAAAACAGCGGTGCATTCTTTCACCTTTACTTGTCCCACTTGCTATAAAACTTCCAAAGAAGCCGATCGCGTTTGGATCAATCGTCGATCGCCCGTGTTCACGGAGGACTATCGCAAAAAATGGCAAGAGTTTTATCACTGTCAATGTAGCCAGGTGTGGTGGGCTTGGAGCAACGATCGACCGCCAAATGAACTCGGAAATCGCGACAACGAACCCCGCCGCAGCCGATT
>DATJEM010000242.1:0-7453 GCA_035496615.1 Leptolyngbya sp. | reverse complement strand
TTCTTGCCTCGATCGCGCTCCAGTTTGAATCAAAATACGCTTCCAAACAGGCTCTCACCACTCCCGGCTGTTCGTAAATCTCTTTCAGCATATAGTGTTTGAAGCCTTGCTTCTCGACCATGACTGGATTGACATCTAAGGTGCGCGGCTTCTTCTTCAAGCGCTGCCCCTCGAAGCTGTAAATTTCCACGCCGATCGGAGTCATTCGCGCAATTTCCCCATTTTCAAGATTCAGTACAGCACGAGTATAGGGAATCAAGGCAGGGGTGTCCGAAGCGCAGTAAAACTCACCCTGACCGAATCCAAGCACAACCGGAGCTTGCTGCCGCGCCACGATCAGTTCATCGGGATAGTCAGCGGAAATCACCGCGATCGCGAAAGCGCCCTGTAATTGCTGCACCACCGATCGCACCGCTTCGAGCAGTGGAAACTCAGCCGACTGCTCCGTTTTGCTCAATTCTTCGGCAATTAAATGCGGAATCACTTCGGTATCGGTCTGCGATCGAAACGCGCAGCCCCGACTTTTTAGCGCTTCGCGCAGTTCGCGATAGTTCTCGATAATGCCGTTTTGGATCACTGCAATCCGCTGATTGGTGTCCATGTGCGGATGAGCATTGTATTCTTCAGGCTTGCCGTGAGTTGCCCAGCGCGTGTGAGCGATTCCGGTACGAGCAGGATTTTCTTCACCTTGCAGTTTTTCTTCGAGATTATGCAGTTTCCCTTTTGCCCGAACGCAGTGAATTTCGCCATCTAAAACCGTGGCAATGCCAGCAGAATCATAGCCCCGATATTCCAACTTCCGTAGCCCTTCGAGCAGAATTCCACTGGCTGCTTGAGTTCCGATATAGCCGACGATGCCGCACATAGCTCACTCCTTAACTGAGGGATTTCCGCTAATCTAGCCTAAGATACCAGACCGAAAACCGAGATGCTGATTTAATCGTTCGGATACCCGAATGCGGAGAATGACTCAGGTAAGCTGTAGCTGTTGAGCAAGTTCAAGTTTCTCTACCCCAGAGTCTTTGTTATGCAAGTCGGTTTGAAATGTGCGCTGAGTGATGTTCACCTAGATGCGGCTCAATCCAGTAGTCAGCGTCAGATTTCGATCGCGATCGAGGCAATTCCGAATTCATCTCGCCGCGATCTGCCGTTAAATCTTTGTCTTGTGCTGGATCAAAGCGGTTCGATGGACGGTCGATCGCTCAAAACCGTTAAGCAAGCGGCACAGCGATTGATCGAACGATTGTCGCCCGGAGATCGATTGTCGATCGTCACGTTCAATCACAAAGCGAAGGTGCTACTGCCAAACCAGATCGTTGATGATCCGATCCGGCTAAAGAATTCACTAAATTTGCTCGAAGCAGCGGGCGGAACCGCGATCGATGAAGGGATTCGGCTCGGCATCGAAGAAGCGGCAAAAGGCAAGAAAGACACCGTTTCGCAAATGTTTGTGCTGACCGATGGCGAGAACGAACATGGAGATAACGAGCGCTGTCTCAAACTGGCTCAAGTCGCAGCAGGCTATGGTTTATCAATTCATTCTCTCGGTTTTGGCAGCTCTTGGAATCAGGATGTTTTGGAAAAAATCGCGGATGCGGGCGGCGGGGCGCTGTCATACATTCAAGCACCGGAACAGGCGATCGCAGAGTTCGGGCGATTGTTTGATCGACTGCAATCGATCGGACTAACCAATGCCTTTCTAAAGCTGGTGCTGGCTCCAGGCGCTCGATTGGCAGACCTCAAACCGATGGCGCAGGTTTCTCCTGAAACGATCGAGCTTTTAGTCCAACAAGAAGGCAATGTCGCGATCGTGCGATTGGGCGATTTGATGATCGATTCGCCGCGGGTGATTTTGGCAAATCTCTATGTAAACCAATTGCCAGAAGGAAGAAATACGATCGCTCAAGTTCAAATCAGCTACGACGATCCGGCAACTGGGAAAACCGGATTGACTTCTGAAGCCTTCCCGATCGAAGTCGCTTCGCAAGCTCAATATCAGCCTCAAATTGATCCAAAAGTTCAGCAAAGTATTCTGACATTGGCAAAATATCGCCAAACCCAAATCGCAGAAGCGAAGCTCAAACAAGGCGATCGACAAGGCGCAGTTACAATGCTACAAACGGCGGCGAAAACGGCGTTGCAAATGGGCGATCGTAACGCGGCAACCGTTCTGCAAAATAATGCAACTCAGCTAGATGCAGGCGAAGAGCTTTCGGAAGCCGATCGCAAAAAAACGCGCCTCGTCTCAAAAACTATTTTGCAGGTGGGAGATTCTGAGTAGGAGTGCCAAACTCAACCGTGGGAAGCGCACAAATCTTTTTCGTCATTGTTAGATCTAAATAGCGATCGGTCTTCCAAGTCGCAGGAGAGCCGATCGCATTCGTATAGCTAATCTGATTCGTTCTGCAATTCGCATCCGCATACTGAAACTGAAAAATTCCGTCACAAGCCGTCCCGCTATTCCGGCTCGAAGTTTGCAAAACGATCAGTTGGCGAATATTTTGATCAGCTTGATTGGGCTGCTCGCTCCGCGCCACGATAAAGTCTGGATCAGCATAAAAAGCGCACCCATCGCGGCTCGTTCGCAGGAGCAAATTATATTTTCGCGTCACAAAGTTGTAGGTTTCAACATCAGGCAGCGCTGCTATTGCGATTCCTTGACCCAACATCGAGAGAGAAACCACGATCGACAAAGCAATTTTCATCATTCACAACTCATACAAACGTCTGGCTTGAACCCTTCTAAGCGATCGGAGTTCCCAATTATCGCAAAAAAAACCTCAATCCCCCGTTACCCTTTACAATAGACAAAACAATAGACAAACGTAGATCCCCAGATAAACCCGTGAATAGTGTTCGTACCGTTTCTGATACCAAGCGATCGTTTTACAACCTCCACACCCGTCCGGTAAATTCCATTTATCGTCGAGTCGTCGAAGAATTGATGGTCGAAATGCACCTGCTTGCCGTCAACACGGACTTCCACTACGACCCTTTCTATGCGCTGGGTGTGGTGACGACGTTCGATCGCTTCATGACCGGATATCGCCCGGATGCGGACAAAGAGCCAATTTTTACGGCGCTCTGCCAGTCGCTTGAACGTGATCCGCAGCAATTCCGCAATGATGCCCAACGACTGCTTTCTGCCGCCTCTCAAACTTCATGGGATGCGGTGCTGATTCCCGACAAAGCGACCGAATTTCGCGACAGCTTGAGCGCGATCGCATCGAATCCTAAATTCAAATACAGCCGCTTGTTTGTTGTCGGTCTTTACACCGTTCTCGAAACTTCCAGCCCCGATTTGGTCAAAGATCAAACTCAACTCACCGAAGCGCTGAAGCAAGTCTGCCAAGCTTTGAACATCTCGGAAGAGAAAGTGCAAAAAGATTTGGAACTGTACCGCAGCAATTTAGAAAAAATGGTGCAGGTTCAAGCAGCGATGGCAGATATGTTGGCAGCCGATCGCAAAAAACGCGAAGAACGCGCCCAAGCCAAAGCGACCGAAGCAACTCCTAAAGACGAGGCAACTTCAGAAACTTAGGAAGAATCGCGCGCAATGCTTCTTTGTCGTTGAATCAGCCACCAAGCAGTTGCCTCTCAAAGTGAGATCGCGGCAGGCTCCTGCGAAACCTTGCCCAGGGTAAAATGAAGGGATTCAGCCGAAATGAGGTGAATCCTATGACAGCTCGAAAGCCCCGCTCCAGCAAGGAAGAATTTGCTCGGCGGGTTGATGAGAGCTGCGCGTCTCAGGTGCGCTCCGAAGTCGAAGCAGGAAATTATGGCAAGATTGTCGCGAACACGCAAAGCGTGCGCCGAAGGCTCCACTTTCGATATTGCAGCCTTTGAGCCAGCGTCGGGCTTCTGGTCGAGATTGCGCCACTGCGATCGCATCTCTCACAAAGTCATCACTGAAGCTGATGCCAATAAACAATCTAGCCTTTACAACAAAATATCCTCTAGCTTTGAGATCAAGAAGGGAAAATCTTCGGTAGCGGTTTTCCAAACAATCTCTAGATCCACATCAAAATAAGCATGAACAATTCGGTTCCGCATTCCGATCAGATCGCGCCAGGGGATTTCGGTTAAATCTAGTTGCTTCTCTTTGGAGATATGGGTAGCAGCTTCGCCCACGATTTCAATCAAACGTACCAGCGCTAGAGCAAGCTTACGATCGCAATTCAACGACTCACGACTCTCCCCATCAATCATCTCAGTCGCTTCTGTCGCCGCCTCAAGCATATGACGCAAGCGCACAGCATCATCGATTTTGGACATACTGCACCACTGCTGAGCGAAGCACTTCTTGGCGAAAATATCGACTTAACTCGTCCGGGGTGCGAAGGTCTACCGTTCGTCCAATCAAGTCTGATAGTTCATTCTCCATTCCCGCAAAACGAAGGTATCCAGGGCTATTTCCCGGCTCAAACTCTACCAAAACATCCACATCGCTTTCATCTGTAAAATCATCACGCAATACTGAACCAAACAGCGAGAGCCTTTGGATATGATGTCGCTGGCAAAAATCTGTTAGTTGATCTTGAGGGATTGAAATTGGGAATGTCCGTTCCATCATTTGGTTATCTCAAAGGCTGTTTTCAGGTCTTGGTTAAGGGCGAAATTAAAACCCTAATAGTGCTGCTGAATTGCGATAATAAGTTGCCCAGCGTCGGGCTTCTGGTCGAGATTGCCACTGCGATCGTGTCACCCATAAAGTCATCACCGGAGCCGCCATCCCGCCATTGCGTCCGACAACCACAACCGACATCTCATTCGCCAACAAATCGCGATCGAATCCCCGTTGAGCCGCTGCTCTAGCGACTAATTCCGCCCGTCGCACTAGCCCATTATAAGTTTCATTCGGGGCACGATCGAGCGTCACTTCCATCCGTGAAGTATATGCCTGAACTGCGATCGGAGAACCAATCGTCTCAATTCCCCATGCGGTAGAACCTAGCGCGAGAACACTCAAAATCAATGAAGAACGAAGAGTCATAGTTTTAAAGTCAAAAAACGAATATAGCGGAGCAAAACCGGGAAAGGCGTGATTTATGCTAATTCACGATCTAGTTTTTGTTGCAAAAAAGCGATATTTCCCTATGATGTGTTAGCGCACAAACCTTCTAAATAGTCGAGGTGTCGGGATGAGCAATTACTGGGCGATCGCAATCGGAGTCAATCATTATCAATTTCTTCAACCCCTTCATTTTGCCCAACCCGATGCCCAATCTCTCTGTGAAAGCTTGGTGAGTGATGCTGGGTTTTTACCCGATCACTGTTTGCTACTGACGGACACTTCGCCCAAAATTGCAGATCAGTCCACTGATCCGACGTATGAAAATTTGCAGTACTGGGTCGGTTTTCTCAAAGACAAGCTTCAGCCGACGGATCGGTTGTGGTGCTACTTCAGCGGCTACGGGATTTGTGTCGAGGGTGAAGATTATTTGCTGCCGATCGATGCCGCAGTCGATCGAGTGAAAGAAACGGGCTTTTCGGTACGATCGCTGTTCCAAATTTTACGATCGCTCCCGACTCAGAACATTTTTATGCTGCTAGATATCAATCGTTCCGCCTCTGTTTCTAATGAGAAAGTTGGAGCGGAAACGGCAGCCTTAGCGCATGAATCTGGCATTTCGACCCTGTTGTCCTGTCGCCCAGAGCAGTTTTCTCATGAATCCTCGGCGTACAATCACGGTTTATTTACTCAAGCATTGCTGGAAGGATTGCGATCGCATCAATGTTCCACGCTGGCGACATTAGAAGAGTTCCTCAAAACGCGACTGCCGGAACTTTGCGATCACAGCGATCAACCTGTTCAAGATCCGATTTTGATCGTTTCTGACCCCGACGCGCTTTACCAAATGATCATGCCTGTGAACTGGGCAGAAACCGAATCTTGGATTCCGGCTGGCTCGAATCCGTTTGCGATCGAAGAAGATCTCTATCTCCATTCCAGCGATCCCGATCCGGTGCGGCATCCTTTTGGAGATCAGCCTACTGTAATGGGTGCAACCGCAGACAATTTTTCAGATGAAGAAATTCCGGAGCAATATCAGCTTGAACCCGTGACGATCGAGCCGGAGCCGATCCTAGAGTTGAGCTTGCCGGATGAATCGATCGAACCTGCCTATCCCGTTCCCGATTTGAGCTTACCGGATGAGCCGATCGACCCAGAATCTCCGATCGTTGATCCCACGCCTCAAGACCCTCAGCGAGATCAGCGGTTTTGGGAACAGCTTTTATTCGGCGGAAGCGCTCTTTTACTCATATTGCTGCTCGGCGTTTTGTTCCGTAACTGGTCGGCATTCATGGGCAATCCACAGACTGCAAACAATCCAGTTCCGACCGAAACGATCGCGCCCTCAGCTTCTCTAGCTCCACCGACGAAAGGATCGGCTCAGGTCTTGAATGAAGCGCGATCGTTGATCAAACCTGTTCTCGCTTCAGATGCCATTCGAGCGATCGAACGGGCGCGGACAATTCCCCCGACCGATCCGCTTTATGCTGAGGCGCAGCAAGACATCGATCGCTGGAGCCGAGATATTTTAGAAATTGCTCAGAAACGAGCAGCACAGGGAAATTTCTCGCAAGCGATCGCGGCTGCTCAACTGGTTCCCAACGATCGCCCCCAAGTTCATGCCGAGGCACAGAAAGCGATTCAGCAGTGGCGCAAAGCCAAATAAAAACTTTCTCACTTTATCGGCTGACATCGATCCACTGACATCAACCGCTAGACTAGAGAAGCAGATTCGAGATTCATCTAGGAAATGAAATGATTAACCCGGATCAGGTTGAAGCGATGATCAAAGCGGGATTACCGGATGCCCAAGTCACCGCATTGAGTCCCGACGGTGAGCATTTTGAAGTGACGGTAATTTCTTCTGAGTTCGCAGGTAAACGGCGCGTCCAGCAGCACCAGCTTGTTTACGGCGCAGTTCAGCCAGCAATGGCATCCGAAGCGATTCACGCCCTCTCGCTCAATACCTTTACGCCCGAAGAATGGGCAAGCAAAAAATAACGTTTCGTGTCCTTTTTCACCCCTTAAACTCTTATGACTACCGCCCAAGACCAAATCAAAACGCTCCTCAACCACAACAAAATCGTTGTGTTCATGAAGGGCAGCAAACTCATGCCGATGTGCGGTTTCTCAAACAACGTCGTGCAAATTCTCAACACGCTCGGTGTTCCGTTTGAAACCGTAGATGTGTTAGAAAACCCCGAAATTCGTCAGGGCATTAAGGAATACTCGAACTGGCCAACCATTCCCCAGGTGTATATCAATGGAGAATTTCTGGGCGGTTCGGACATCATGATTGAGATGTACCAGAATGGCGAACTGCAACAGCTTGTCGAAGTTGCGCTAGCTTCCTGATCTCGACCAGACAAAAGACAAAGAAGGGGGCGCGATCGCGTCCCCTTTTGCTTATCGATAATCGGGTTCTGGCATCACACTCTC
>DATJEM010000241.1:0-3073 GCA_035496615.1 Leptolyngbya sp. | reverse complement strand
GTCGGCAAGATCTCGAAGCTGCATTTGCGGATGCAGGCGAAGGAGTCTCTGCCAAATTGATTACTGATCGCAAAACCGGAAAGTGTCGCGGTTTTGGCTTTGTCACCGTGAAAACTGATGAACTAGCGGATCAGTTCATCGAAAAATACAACGGAGTCAGCATCCAAGACAGCGTAATCAAAATCGAGAAAGCGCTGCCTCGCTCTAAAGACAAAGCTGACGAAGAACCTACAGCTTCCACAGTAGCAGCCCCAACGACTGGAAAACGCAAAAGCGGCAACAACACCAACAAAAGCCAATCTCGCCGCACGACAACCGCTTCTTCTTCCGACCCGGATTCGATTCAACCCGATCCGCGTTGGGCACAAGAACTAGAAAAGCTCAAGCAAATGTTGGCAACTCAAACGACAAACTCATAAGTCTATTGACGCTGCTCGATCCACATTGAGCAGCGCGATAGCTCTGTTGAGATTACTCTACCGCGAGAATTAACTCCTGTTGCTAAATAGCTTGTGACAGGGGATTCCAGAGACCAAACATTTCATATCCTCCAGACCAACACTCGGCGATGTCTTAGTTCTAATCGCAAGTTCTGATCACCAAGTTCCAACCACATAGAAGCTCCAACCAGATAGGGCAAGTTCAATTGAGCTTGCCCTTCGCTGTTTGAATCAAGATTGAGATTCTTAAAGTTTTGGCTTGATAAAGACGATCGACTGTCGCCAAACGATCGTGGGTTGGTCATAGTGATCCATGATGCAGATACAATGAGGGTCTTGCCAGCGTACCTTTCCAGCGACCAAATCTCCGGTAGAAAGCTTCATTTCGATTTCTTTTTCTTCACGGATAATCGTCTGGATTTGACGAGTGCTAGGTAATCCGGTATCTAGTTCAGCAGTCATTGGGAATTCCTCGATCAAAACCGTTCTAACTTACTAGAGTGCCTCAATTCACATCAAAATCCCATACCTATAGCGAATCAATATGACGATCGAATTCACAAAGTATCACGGACTGGGCAACGATTTTATTCTGATTGACAATCGCGACTCTGAGCAGCCGAAACTTTCCCCTGAAGCAGCGGTAGACTGGTGCGATCGGCATTTTGGCATTGGGGCGGATGGGGTAATCTTCGCGCTTCCGGGTCAAGCTGGCACAGACTATACAATGCGAATTTTCAATTCTGATGGTTCAGAACCAGAAATGTGCGGGAACGGAATTCGGTGTTTGGGACGATTCTTAGCAGATTTGGAAGTAGCGGAAACCGGAAAATCTAGACAACAGTATAGAATTCATACGTTAGCAGGCGTAATTACACCAAAGTTTGAGGCGAACGGTCAAGTTACGGTTGATATGGGTGAACCGCATTTATTGGCAGCAGAAATTCCGACTACATTGACGGCTCCAGATCAGCAAGTGATCAATCAACCCTTAGACGTGGCTGGACAAACTTGGAATGTGACTTGTGTCAGCATGGGAAATCCGCACTGCATTACTTTTGTAGACAGCGTTGCGGCGATCGAGCTTGAAAAAATCGGCACATTGTTTGAACATCATTCCGTTTTTCCACAGCGCATCAATACCGAGTTTATTGAAGTGGTGCGATCGGACTTCCTCAAAATGCGGGTTTGGGAGCGAGGAGCCGGGATTACGCTGGCTTGCGGCACAGGAGCTTGCGCGGCATTGGTCGCAGGCGTTTTGAATCAGAAGTGCGATCGACGCGCCACGATCGAATTACCTGGCGGTTGTCTCGTCATTGAGTGGGCAGGCAATAACAGAATTTATATGACTGGAAGTGCGGAAAAAGTATTTAGCGGCAATCGCGCATAGGTCGAGAATCGGGAGAGTCCGTGAGAGACTCCCGGTTTCCGATTCAGTCAATCATTGTCCCAGCATTCGTGAGACATCAAATCGCCGATGCGATCGCGCAGAAGGAAATCATAGCGTTCTAGCTCGGTTTCAAAGCGCATCCACTCCCGCGCCGGAATGTGCTTGCATAGCGTGTAAAGCGGCTGATGTCTGCTGACAACACCGCGATCGATCAGTTGACGTACTTCGTCTTGAATCATACCAAGCGAGTACTGTGCAGTTTGAAGCATGGGGTCTACCTTCCTGAAAAATCTGGAAATCGAAGATATCAACCTAACGAAAGAGAGAAACCTAAACACTGCACCATTCGTTTTCGCTTTATGGCGCAGTTTTGTAGTGAGATATACTGAATCTCCTCTTATTTTCTACCTTATTTTTAAGCTAGAAGTTTAAAGAATGTCGCTAATGTCATGAAGGCATAACATCAGTTCTGATTGAGATTCTAATGCTTGGCTTCAAGGATCTTCTTGGTTCTAGGGTTGACGCAGTTCTAGGGTTGACGCAGTTTTAGAATTGACGCATTGCGAGGGAAAACAATGGTTGGGCAATCAAATCGTTTGGGTCACTTAAGGGGCTGATCGTCGGTGGATAAGTTCGATCGCGAACTGAATTGCCGCTTTCATGCTGGTCGGATCGGCGATCCCTTTTCCGGCGATGTCAAACGCCGTTCCATGATCGGGAGAAGTCCGCACAAACGGCAGCCCGATTGATGTATTTACAGCGCGATCGAATGCCATCAACTTCACTGGAATTAAGCCTTGATCGTGATACAGCGCGAGATAGGCATCATGAACAGAAATCGAATTGGAACCAAACCAAGCTTGACCTGGTTTGACCCACATTGTATCCGGTGGAAGTAGCCCATCGAATTGGGCTTGAGGAAATTCAGATCGAATCGTTTCAAGCCAGGGAAGCATCCAATCCGTTTCCTCTCGTCCGAGTTGTCCTTGTTCGCCACTGTGGGGATTCAACCCCGCGATCGCAATCCGAGGCTGGGCAATGCCAAAAGATTGTTGCAGGCACTCAATAAGTAATTCTACTTTAAGGGATAATTTTTCTGGAGTCAAAGTCTCCGAAACTTGCCGCAGTGGAATATGAGTGGTGGCTAAAAGGGTGCGTAATGTCCATCCGGTATACGGCGATCGCGCAACGAACATCATGCCAAAGCGATCGATTCCTGCTTTTTCGGCTAAAAGCTCCGTCT
>DATJEM010000240.1:0-4547 GCA_035496615.1 Leptolyngbya sp. | reverse complement strand
GCTTCTCCAACTGTGGTTGTTCAAGATGGAGAAAAATCAACGGTTCGACTAACACAGGAAGTGTTCAGCGGATTTAAGAGAGTCAGCCAGTCTACCGATGCTCAAACTTCTTTTGTAGATGAACCCATCATTCGAGAAGCGGGGCTGATCTTGAATGTTGTTGTCGATCGTATTGATGACAATGGCTTTGTGACATTGCGAGTGAATCCAGTGATTTCAGCACCAGGAAACTCAGTTCAAACGCCTCAAGGACAAGTTACGCTAATCAGCGGACGCAGCATCGAATCCGGCGCAATTCGCATTCGAGACGGGCAGACATTGATTCTATCTGGCATCATCCAAGAAAGCGATCGAGCTTCCGTTACCAAAGTTCCAATTCTCGGCGATTTACCCTTGTTAGGCGCTCTATTTAGAAGTACCAACCGCAACAACACCCGACAAGAAGTGATTGTGATGCTCACCCCTCAAATCATGGATGATACCGATCAGTCCAGCTTTGGTTATGGCTATGTTCCTGGCAAAGAAACTCGTCAGTTTTTGCAACAGCAAGAAAATCGTTAATCCAAGTTCGATCGAACAACAACGATCGCGCTAACTCTACACTGCCAGAGTTCAGAACCCTCTGAATTCTGGTTTTTTATTGCAGCCTTTGGGGATGAACGATCGTGATGGGGAGTGCGATCGCAAAGTCATCTGGATTGAAGGTAAGCAAATGGTCAACATTGTGCGACAACATCACAGCGACGAGGCGAATATCATGCGATCGTTTCCCTTTGATATTGTTTGCTGACACTAACTCTAACCAATTTGGAAATACTTCCGATCGATCTTCTAATAGAGAAAAACCATTTAGCAATTCAGCAACGTTACTTTGTACTCGCTCCATACTCCAGCCCAAGCCATTAACATCAAGCGGGCGCGTTGCAACAACCCAAAACTCAATTAGAACTTGTGCTGTCAGAACGCACTCATTACCTTGCTCTGCCAAGCGAGAAACTGCATCCGTTGTGAGAGTATGCTGGGCATCAAGCGGATTAGAAAACCGAAGAACAACATTTGTATCCAGCAGATATCGCGTCATTCGCCGTAAATGCTCCCCCGATCGAAGGCTTCATCTGGTAAGCTAACCCCGTTTTTAGGAAGTTGTGAAGTCCATTCCCGAAAATCTCTCGCCCATTCCTCTGGTGTCACTGTATTCCAAGCTCGAAGAGATGTTTGAGGTCGATCAGATTGAATCTTGATAGAAGCAATGAAACTTTCAACCTGCTTCAGTTGGGCTTCACTCAACGTATCAATTTCCTGTTTAATTTTTTCTTGCAGCATGATTTCATAGAAATTCGATTGCTTTCATCATAAATGTTTTCTCGATCGCACAAGTTGGCAATATTCTCGATCGCTGCCTATCGATCGAGCGAAAGACACATCTCCTTACAAACTCCCAAATAAAGCACCCTTCTGTGGCGTAGAAAGGCTTTTGGCGGTGTCGATCCCGCTCTCAACCTCCCGGTTCGACCGCCGCGATTTCAGCGATCAGTGAAAGAAGTCGTTCAAACCTAGTAAATTGAATGTAGTTTTTCCGAGTTGAGGGCAGCAAAAATGCTGACATATGTTTTAGCGTTAGCGATCGTATTGGGCAGTCTCGGACTGTATCTGTCCGCCTTTTTCTATCCAGACATTTATCGCAAAGGCGACCTCACTCTATCGGGAGTGGGCTTGTTTTATGGGCTGGTGCTGTGGTTTTGCGCCGATCGCATTACTGGAGCCGTTTTATTAGGACAAATTGCCAGCGTTTCACTCATTGGCTGGTTTGGTTATCAATCGCTCACTTATCGGCTAGGCTACACGCCTTCGACCGCCGAACTTCAATCAAAATTCAGCGAAGTCGTCAACTCGGAAAGTACCTCGAAAGTTTTGAATCAAGGAAAGCAAACGTTTGCCAGCGTTCGCGATCGGATTCAATCTCTACTGAATAAAACGCCTGCCAAACCCTCAGAACCTTATGAACCTCTAAAGCGTGAAGATTTTGGCAATCCCACCCCTCCCACACCCGAAGCCTCTAAAACCGATGTCATGGGCGCGATCGGTGCAGTCACCAACACGATCGGAGGCTTGTTCAAAAAGCCAGCACAGAACAAAGAAGTCTACGTTCGCAAAGATTTTCGGGAAGCCCCCGAACCTGACGACGCGATTGACGACAAAGAAGACAGCGTGACCTCCAAACAAGGTGTAGAACCCAACCCTGTGCCCATCGATCAAGAGGGTGCATCCAAGTCAACCCACACCGCTGATAAAATCGCGGGGGAAAACATCGAATTCGAGGCAAATCACCCGCAAACCGGATCATCTTCCACTCCAGAACAGACAGATGAAGTTGGCTCGGAAGCAGTCGAATCTGAAGCGGATCACCCCCAAGCAATACCGCCGCATCCCCCCACTGCCGAACTGGTAGAAGACGCGATCGCAGATGCCGAAGAAAAACATCTTCCTGCCCATCCGCCTGAACCTGAAGCCTAAAAAACGAGCCGACCTTCGAGCAATCAAAAAACTCGGAGGTCGCTTGCCCAAGTTTGCAGGCAAACAAATCTCGCTTCTTTCTCCCCATCTCCCCAGGGTCAAAATTCCTGACCCAAATTCCTGACACAAATTCCTGACACAATAGATAGACTGAATAAATTATTTTTGCCTCTCTTATGACTGCGACAGAACCCGGTTCCTACAAAAACAGCGTCAATCTACCCAAAACCAAGTTTGATATGCGTGCCAACGCCGTCAAACGCGAACCCGAACTGCAAAAATTCTGGGCAGAGCAGCACATTTACGATCGCCTGTCGCAAGAAAATCCGGGCGAATTATTCATTCTGCATGACGGACCGCCTTACGCCAACGGCGCACTCCACATCGGTCATGCGATGAACAAAATCTTAAAAGACATCATCAATAAATATCAAGCGCTTCAGGGGCGAAAAGTCCGGTTCGTGCCAGGTTGGGACTGTCACGGTTTACCGATCGAACTCAAAGTTCTGCAAACGCTCAAACCCGAAGAACGTAGGCAGTTGACCCCGCTAAGTTTGCGCCAAAAAGCGAGAGATTTCGCGATCGCCACCGTTGCCCAACAGTCTGTAAGTTTTCAGCGCTACGGCGTTTGGGGCGATTGGCAGCATCCCTATTTGACACTCAATCCCGAATACGAAGCAGCACAAATCGGCGTGTTTGGGCAAATGGTGCTAAAAGGCTACATTTATCGCGGACTCAAACCCGTACACTGGAGTCCGAGTTCTGAAACCGCACTCGCAGAAGCCGAACTCGAATACCCAGAAGGTCACACTTCCCGCAGTTTGTACGTCGCCTTTGAACTGCTAAATCTCTCGAAAGATCTGCAAATGCCGCTTGATCCCTTTTTGGGTGAATTAGGGGTGGCAATCTGGACAACCACGCCCTGGACGATCCCGGCAAACTTAGCGGTCAGCGTCAATCCAGATCTGGTTTACGCCGTGGTGGAAGTGGGAGAAAACGCGCCCGGACGATTTAAGTATCTGATCGTGGCAAAAGATTTAGTCGATCGCTTATCCGAAGTTCTCGGTACGTCGCTCGAAGTCAAAGCCACGATGATGGGGCGATTGCTCGAACACAGTACCTATCGTCATCCCTTATTCGATCGCACCAGCGAAATTGTGATCGGCGGCGATTATGTCACGACCGAATCCGGGACAGGCTTAGTTCACACCGCTCCGGGTCATGGTCAAGATGACTACCTAGTAGGACAGCGCTATGGATTGCCGATTTTGTCTCCCGTCGATAACCAGGGCAACTTTACCGAAGAAGCGGGACAGTTCAAAGGATTGAATGTGCTGGGAGATGGCAATCTAGCGGTGATCGAAGCCCTGAACGAAGCGCGATCGCTGCTCAAAGAAGAACCCTATCAGCATAAATATCCCTACGACTGGCGCACCAAAAAGCCCACGATTTTTCGCGCCACTGAACAATGGTTTGCTTCGGTCGAAGGATTTCGCGATGCCGCATTAAGCGCGATCGCCAAAGTCAACTGGATTCCGGCACAAGGTGAAAATCGCATCACGCCAATGGTGGCTGAACGATCGGACTGGTGTATCTCGCGCCAAAGAAGCTGGGGCGTTCCGATTCCGGTATTTTACGACGAGGAAACCGGAGAGCCGTTGCTAAACGAAGAGACGATTGCCTATGTGCAAAACATTTTTGCCGAAAAAGGCTCTGATGCTTGGTGGGAACTTGCGATCGAAGAACTCTTACCCGAAAAATATCACGGCAAAAAATACCGCAAAGGCTCAGACACAATGGATGTCTGGTTTGATTCGGGTTCCTCTTGGGCAGCCGTTTTGGCACAGCGACCGGAGCTTCGATATCCGGCTGATCTGTATCTTGAAGGCTCGGATCAGCATCGCGGTTGGTTCCAATCGAGCTTACTCACCAGTGTGGCAACTCAGGGACAAGCCCCTTACAAAACAGTGCTAACGCATGGGTTTACCCTGGACGAACAGGGACGCAAGCAGAGTAAATCTTTGGGGAACGTC
>DATJEM010000239.1:0-3943 GCA_035496615.1 Leptolyngbya sp. | reverse complement strand
ATCTGAGCGGCACGCTGATCGAACTCAATCATCAGCTTGTGACTGTTAGCAATGAAATTAGCGCTTTAGAAGCGAAGAATCGATCGCTGGTTGGAACGGCTCAACAGCTTCAAGCAAGTTTGACAACGGTTCCCTCGCTAGTTCGTCAAGATGTTGATCTACAGCGAGAACTCAAAGTGGCAAATGATAGCCTCGATCGGTTTCTTGCCAGCCGCGAAAGCCTGCAAATCGAAGCAGCCCAAAATACACAGCCCTGGCAACTCATTGCTGCTCCTACCCAACGTCCTGCGCCGGTTTTCCCCTCGATTCCTCAAAGCGCCGCTCTAGGATTAGTGGGTAGCTTGTTGCTGGGTGTCTTAGCAGGACTGCTGGTTGATAAACTGGATGATGTGCTTTACTCAGCCGACGATCTGAAGCAGGATGCAAAATTCCCACTGTTAAGCGTGATTCCGTTCTACAAAAACCTGGGTGGACTCAGCTTGCCTGCAATCTCTTCGTTGCGAAACTTGCCTGCGGCAACGATCGACCATCCCACTCAACCCGCTCAAACCTTTTCGATCGACCTCAGCGAAGATGCCGCGATCTTTCGAGAAGCATTCCGCAGCCTAAACTTGAGTCTCTCACTCTCAAGCCTTCAAACTCCGCTGCATTCTGTTGTCGTAGCTTCCGCGCTGGCAAGTGATGGCAAATCAACCGTCGCGCTGAATATGGCGCTTGCAGCCGCGACCATGGGACAGCGAGTTTTGATTGTTGATGCTGACTTGTATCGTTCAAAGGTGCATCTCTATGCAAAAGTGTCCAATGATCAGGGGTTGAGTCAATGCCTCACCTCAGATGTTTCGGTGCATCATCTGATTCAACCCTCTCCGATCGAGCAAAATCTATTCGTGCTGACTGCGGGCAAGGCGCAAATGGATGCCAGTCGCCTGCTCTCTTCGGTCAAGATGAAACAGATGATGGAAGACCTTAAAGAAAAGTATGACTTGATTATCTATGATGCCCCGCCTGTTCTGGGTTTCTCAGATAGCTTGATTTTGGCAGGACAGACCGACGGTAGCATCATTGTTGTGGGTCTTGGAAACACCGGGCGCACTGCACTGATCGAGGCGCTCCGAGGACTACAGTTATCCGGTAGCCCTGTGTTGGGTGTGGTTGCCAACTGTCTCAAACCCGGAACGCATTTGGCTCATAAGTACCATGAATATGTGCGCCGCAACTACAACTCAGATCTCATCGAGACAAGCTGATTTTCCTGCAAATACTCACTATGAATACCATCATTCGGGCAGAACAGAGCTTAGGAACCAGTCATACCGCAATTTATCAAATGGTCGCCAGGGCGCTTTCATCTCAGAGTTCACCAGGGGTGCTATTAGATGTGGGGTGCGGCTCCGGCAACTTACTGCCTTTTGTGTCGCAGTGCTGCGATCGCTACATTGGCATTGACACGATCCGATATGCAGGATTTCCAACTCAGGCAGAGTTGATCTTACAAGATTTAGATCAGCCGATGACTAAGCTTCCTAGTCAGATGGCGGATATCGTTGTTTCGGTTGAAACGATCGAACATTTAGAGAATCCTCGGGCTTTCTATCGGGAGCTAGTTCGCTTAGTAAAACCAAGCGGCTGTGTGATTGTGACGACTCCAAACCAGCTTAGTTTATTGAGCAAGCTGACTTTACTATTGAAAAATCAGTTCAATGCGTTTCAAGAAGCGCCGGGGCTTTATCCGGCTCACATTACTGCACTTTTGGAAGTTGACCTAATCCGAATTGCCAGGGAATGTGGCTTATCAGAGGTTCGGGTACAGTACAGCGATCGAGGTCGCATGCCCTTTGGATCACACAGCTATCCCGCACTCTTGCGGGGTCGTCGATTTAGCGATAATTTACTGTGTTTCGGAATCAAGTAGACTCATTCATTTTCTCCTTATTTGAGCTTCCCTATGCAATCTTCAACATCGAATTTAACTGTGAGCGATCGTGCAGGCTATGATGCAGAGACCTATTCTCAGCGTGACAACTATTCACCTGAACCCATTCGCGACGCAATCTGGAGCTTGTTTGGAAGTAAAGTTTATGGAACTGTTCTTGATGCTGGCTCAGGATCTGGTGGATGGATCAAACGATTACAGCAACAACCAGCAATAGACAGGATTATCGCTACAGATCTTGTTGATAGCGGTGCAGGACAGGGTGAGCAGGCTGACTTTTATCTTTGCGATCTATCTTGCTCTGCACTGCCTTGTACTGATCAAGCTTTAGATTGGATTTTCGCGATCGAAGTGCTTGAACATTTAGCAAATCCGAGACACTTCATTCAAGAAGCGAAACGCAGTCTTAAACCAGGCGGTCAGCTCGTGATTACCACCCCCAACAACGACAGCATCCGGGCAAGAGTTTCGCTGCTGATTCGAGGCTATTTTCCGGCATTCTGCGATCATGATTATCAAACTTCTGGACATATTACGCCAATTTTAGAGCTTGATTTGCAAAGAATGGCGACTGAAGCCAAGTTTACCAATGTTCAATTCTTCTATATTCTACCGGGTCAGATTCCCACACTTTCGGTGCAATGGCAATCATTATCGCCTCATCTACAAGGAAAACTTTGGAGTGATAGCCTATTTGCCGTGTTGACAGCTTGATCTCTAGAAGATTTCTGCGTGATGGAGCTACTCCGACTTATGAATGATAAAGCTGTCAAAAATCGAGAGGAATTCGGGCGATCGACCCAACCTTCTTTAGTTAAGCCACTCTCTTTTCGCTTTCAACTACCGCAACCCTCATGGCTTCATGCGTTCGTTCTGGTGCAATTTCTCCTCCAAATTCTGCTACTGTTTCCTGAGATTTCAGCCTATCGAATTGTGATGCGAGTGGGTGCGTTCGCCCTCAGCCTAGGATTGTTGTTAAAAATCCGCAAACCGGGCAGCCAACATCCAGCAAAACCCTGGGCGATCGCTGTTCTCGGCATCATGGCGATGCAGCTTTTCTGGCATCCTTATCTGAGTAGTGTTCCTGCAGGACTGGCACAGTGTTTGATGTATCTTGCCATTCTCGCGCCGCTGTTCTGGGTGAGCCGTTTGGATCTGAAGGAGCGCGATTTTTGCGGGTTGATTTACCTGATTTGGGGATTTCATACGCTGAGTTCGATCGCAGGTGTTTTACAAGTCTATTATCCTGAAGTCTTTCAGTTCGCCGTTTCCTCGGTCATCGAGAATGGAGTTTACGGCGGCGACCAACTTAAAATTACCCTAGCGAACGGGCAGCTTATCTATCGCCCCGCGGGACTCACGGATATTCCTGGAGGCGCGGCTACCTCTGGATTTTATACTCTCCTGCTAGGCACTGGCATCGCATTGCAGCAGCGCCATCTCATCTTCCGGGCGCTCGGTTTAGCCAGCATTCCAACCGGGTTGTTCTGTATCTATCTTTCACAGATGCGCTCTACGCTGATTTGCGCCTTGGTGTGTTGGGTTGCGATCGCGCTTATCTTAGTTCAACTCAAGCAATTCTGGAAAGTTGCAGCAATGGTGTGTGCAGCAGGATTCATTTTAGCCGTGACGACAAGTTGGGCGGCGAATGTGGGCGGCGATATGATGAACGATCGCTTTCTTGCACTGCTCTCTGATCGCCCCGATACGGTTATCTATCAGAATCGAGGAATCTTTCTAGATGAAACGATCAATGGTTTAATTCCACAATTTCCTCTAGGGGCAGGTTTGGGACGCTGGGGCATGATGAACGCTTACTTTGGTGATCACTCCAATCCGATTACTGCTCCGCTTTGGGCAGAGATTCAATGGACGGGTTGGGTACTAGATGGCGGAATTCCGTTAGTTCTTGCTTATTTGGGAGCGTTGGTAGGAGCTTGTCTGGGGACTTGGAGGGTGGTGTACGATCGTCGCTCATCCTTGCAGCTTTGGGGGGTGATTGTCTTGTCT